>CAKUCE010000006.1 GCA_934643535.1 uncultured Clostridia bacterium
TCTGAGACTCGTCCACCAGCCAGCCGCTGGGACAGTCAAAGCTGAGCCCCAGAGAGCCAGCCGTGTAGGTGGCATAGTCGAAGGTCAGCTCCGGGTGAGGCGTGGGGGTGGGCAGATCCACCGGCTTAAGGGGGATTGGCGTCGCACCCGCGTAAGGGTAAACGGTCTCCGCGCCGCCGGAAGCGCCGCTGGAGGTCAGCAGTGAGCCCGTGTCTGCGCCGGTGTCGTAGGGATCGATATAGTTTTCTTCGTTCAGGGCCTCGTCGGGCGATACGTCGTAAGGATTGTCGAAGATGCTGACGCCGCCGCTGTCATTGCCGCCGTCAGACGAAGCCGCCGTCTCCTGAGGAGCTTCGGTAGGCGTTTCGGTGGCGGTGACCGGCCCCAGATACTGGGTAGCCTCCGCATAAATCTGGGAACCGCCGTTTGGCTGTTCGCCGCCGCTGCAGGCCGTCAGGGCGATCAGAGCCAGCGCCAGACAAAGCGCGATTTTCCATAAACGTTTCATGCTGCAAGCCTCCTTGATGCAAAGGTGAAGCGAAGAATCAAACTTGTCACGCTATTGTAACACTTTTGTGATGAAACGTCAACCTTCGGTCTCCGGCGGTACTTCCGGCACGTCCTGTTCCAGCGCGTCGTAGTCCGCCCGGTACAGACGGCGGTCCAGCGACCAGATCTTTTCGCTGAAAACGCCGGGCTTCAGCTTTTGAACGGCGGTCTGCATTTCATTCATCCGCGCATCCAGCAGATCCACCCAGTGCAGAGCTTCCGCCTCGGGGAACATGGGCTTGCGGGGACTGCCGAATTCGGCTTCGCCGTGGTGGCTGAGCATCATGTGCTGCAGAAGCAGCACCGGCTCGCCGGAGATGCCCAATCTGTTGGCCGCTTCCTGAATGCGGTTCACGCCCAGCACCAGGTGGCCCAGCAGCAGGCCCTCCCGGCTGTAATCCCGCACCACGCCCATTTCGTTGGAGTCCATTTCCTCCGTCTTGCACAGGTCGTGCAGGATCACGCCCGCCAGCAGCAGATCGGCGTTCAGCCACGTGTACTGGGTCAGGATGGCCTTCGCCAGCCGCAGCATGCCCGTGGTGTGATGCAGAAGTCCGCCCCGCTCCGCGTGATGGATCCGCTGGGCGGCGGGATAGTACAGCAGCTTCTCCCGGAAACGGTCCAGCATTTCCCGGGTGATGCGCTTCAGCGGCTCGCTGGTAAAGCCGTCGGCCGCGTCGTACAGCTCCTGCAGCATGGCCTCCGGCGCTTCCGGGGCGCAGGGGGCCAGCAGGGACAGATCGACGGGGTCTCCTTCCGCCATGGCGCGGATGCGTTCCACCCGCAGCTGCAGGCGGCCGTTGTATTCCAGCGTGGTTCCCCGTACCTTGATAACGGAGCCGGGCGCGGGGCAGGGGGTGTTGCCGTCCCAGACCTTGGCGTTGACCTCGCCGGTGCGGTCGGTCAGGTTCAGATCCAGATATTTTGCGCCGTTGCCGCCGGTGCGCTGATCCGCCGAACGAACCAGCAGAAAGCCTTCGAACTTTTGATCCTTGCCAAGGTCGACGATGGGTAGCTGTGCCATGTTTTCCCCCTGATTTCTGATCGTTTTTATTCCGCGTATACGGCTACGCGGGTGCCTGGCGGATTGGTGTAGCGGGCGAACTCCGCCTGCCATTCCACGTTCACGGTACCGATGGGGCCGTTTCGCTGCTTTGCCACGATGATTTCGCCCTCGTTGTCATCGGGCTTGGGGCCGTCCTCGGGCCCGCCTGCGGCGGCATAGTAGCCCTCCCGGTGCAGGAACATGACCACGTCCGCATCCTGCTCGATGCTGCCCGAATCGCGCAGGTCGCTGAGCATGGGGCGCTTGTTTTCGCGGGAGGCGTTGGCGCGGCTCAGCTGAGCGCAGGCCAGCACGGGAATTTTCAGCTCCAGCGCGATGGACTTGAGCTGGCGGCTGATCTCGCTGACCTCCAGCTGGCGGTTCTCCACCCGCTTATCGGTGCCCATCAGGCCCAGATAGTCCAGCACCACCAGATCCAGCCCCTGCTCCATCATCAGCCGGCGGCAGCGGGAGCGAAGCTGGGAGGGGGTCAGGCCGGAGGTGTCGTCGATGTAAATGCGGCAGTTGCTCAGGGCGTTGATGCTGTCGCCCAGCTTGACCCATTCCTCGTCGGACAGCATGCCGCTGCGGACGCGCTGCATATTGATGTTGGCCGCCGAGCAGAGAAGGCGCAGGCCGATCTGCTCCGCGGGCATTTCCAGACTGAAAAACGCCACGCATTTATGGGCCTTCTGGGCGGCAAACAGCGTTACGCCCAGCGCCATGGAGGTTTTGCCCATGGCGGGACGGGCGCCGACCAGCACCAGCTCGCCGCCGTGAAGGCCGGTGAGCATCCGATCCAGATCATACAGGCCGGTGGGCACGCCCGCCAGCTTGCCCTTCAGCAGGCTCAGCTCCTCGATGCGGTCAAAGGTGGAAAGCAGCACCTTCTGGATAGGCTCCAGCGTTTCCGCGCCGCCCCGGCGCATGACGATGTCGAAGATCAGCCGTTCCGCGTCCCGAAGCACATCCGGCACGGGATCGGTCTGGGCGTAGCACTGACGGCTGATGGTCTGGGACGCGGCGATCAGCTTGCGCAGGGTGGCCTTTTCCTGCACGATCTCGATATAGGTGCGGGTGTTGGCCGTGGTGGGCACGAAGCGCACCGCCTCCAGCAGATAGGCGGGCCCGCCCACGCTGTCCAGCGTACCCCGGCGGGAAAGCTCGTTACCCACCGTCATCAGGTCGATGGGGCTGCCCGCGATATGCAGGGTCTGCATGGCGGAGAAAATTTCCCGATGCTCGGCGGTATAGAAATCCTCGGGCGTTAACGTTTCAAAGGCGAGAGTGGCCGCGCCGCTGTCCTGCAGCACCGCGCCCAGCACGGAACGCTCCGCGTCCGCGCTGCTGGGCGGCAGCGCCGGCATATACTCCTGACCTTCCATCGGGGCGCACTCTCCTTTCACGCACGTTTACGGGCTTCTTCGGCGGCTGAAATTACTTCGCCAGCGGCTCCACATGGAGCTTCATGGGGGTCTTGACGCCGTTGTACACGGTGACGGTCACCTCGTAGTCGCCGGTCTGGCGCACCGGGCCGCATTCCAGCTTGCGCTTGTCGATCTCCTTGCCGTGCTGCGCCTTCAGCGCGTCCACGATCTCCTGATTGGTGATGCTGCCGTACAGGCGGCCCTTGTCGCCGCACTTCACCTGCAGGCTGATGACCTTGCCCTTGAGGAAGTCGGCGGTCTTCTGGGCCTCGGCCCGGCGCTCGGCCTCCAGACGGGCTTCGTTGGCCCGCTTGCGCTCAATCTCCTTCACCGCGCCGGGGGTGGCCTCCGCCGCCCACTTGCGGGGGAAGAGATAGTTGCGGGCAAAGCCGTCGGATACGGTGAGAATATCGTCCTTTTTGCCGGTTCCCTTTACGTCGCACAACAGAATAACCTTCATGATCTATTCATCCTCCTTTTGATTTTGGAAGGAGCCCCGGCTGCGGTAATGGAGCAGGGGATCCAAAAAGCCAAGCAAAAACAGCAGCGCAGGCAGCAGCACGTAGACCGCGCCGGTCAGAAGCCCCGCCCACAGCCGCCGGTCCTCGTCCTGCCGCATCAGCAGGCCGCACAGCACCGACCCGCCGCTCAGGAAGAACCCGGCGGAGCAGAAGCCGGTCAGCACCCGGGCCAGCTGCAGCGCCATATCGTTCAGGGTGCTGGAAGCGATCAGAAGCCCCGCGACTCCCGCGCCCATCAGGAGCCCCCACAGGCCCCGGCCGATGGACAGCCCGGAAAAGCCGGGAGAAACCGTCACCGTGGGAAGGGTCTTCTTCTCCTCGTCCACCATCAGAAGGGTGCAGCGGGTTTTCCACACCCGAAGGCCGGTCATGAGCCCGCCCAGCAGGATGACCTGCATGCACAGGGCGGGCAGCAGCAGGGTCAGCCTCTGGCGCAGATGAAGCTCCAGCGCCAGATACAGCTGGCGGGCGGCCGGGCGCTGCTCCAGCAGGGAGCGGAGCGGCGACGGCGCGCCGACCTCCTCCGGCAGGGATAGATACCCCGCCGCCGTCAGCCGGTACAGCAGGGCGTTTCCGCCGCCGGATCGCCTCAGGGCCTCGGTCAAACGACGGCTGAGCCAATCGGCCAGCGGGCCGTAGCCCCGGAGGGCCGGCCAGGCCAGCACCAGCATGACGCTCAGGGCGTAAGCGCCCCAAAACCAGAACAGAAACCGCCGGAAATCCAGCTTCATAAACGGAAAACGGTATGCCAGCACCAGCGGCGGGGCGGCGGCCAGCACCAGCCACGCCGGGAAGAAGACCTGCCGGGTCCACAGCCACGCGCCGATCAGAAGCGCCGCCAGTCCCACCGGGTAGGCCCACATTTTCTTGCGGGAGCCCGCCAGCGGCCCCAAAAACAGAGGAAGTACAAACACGGCCGCCACGCTGAACGCCGGAACCAGCACGCATAGCAGGGAAGTCAGCCACGTGCCGAGGATCAGGCCCTGAATCTTTCCTTTAGAAGGGTGGAGTACGATGGCTTTCGTCCTGCTTCTCTCCTTTCCGAATGGCTCTGCGCGGAGCGTACCTTTCATTATAGCGGATGGGACGGGCCTCGTCAATGCCGCTTGCATCGATCTCCGGTTTGGGTTATACTGAATTCCACATCATCTTTGCTACGCCCTGAGGGCGAAAGGAGGGGGAACATTGGCGACGGATCTGGAAATCGCCCGGAACGCAGAAATGAAACCCATCGAGGAGATCGCACAGGCAGCAGGCGTTGCGCCGGAGGCCCTTTCTCCTTACGGACGGTACATCGCCAAGGTGGACCCCGCCATGCTGCCCGCCCGGGACGGCCGGGCCCGGCTGGTGCTGGTGACGGCCGTCAACCCCACCCCCGCCGGGGAGGGAAAGACCACGGTGTCCGTGGCGCTGGCGGACGGGATGCGGCAAATCGGCAAAAACGCCATGCTGGCCCTGCGGGAGCCTTCGCTGGGGCCGGTGTTCGGCATGAAGGGCGGCGCGACCGGCGGCGGCCACGCGCAGGTGGTGCCCATGGAAAACATCAACCTGCATTTTACCGGCGACCTGCACGCCATCACTGCGGCCAACAACCTGCTGTGCGCCATGGTGGACAACCATGTGCAGCAGGGCAACGCGCTGGGCATTGACCCGCGAAAAATCTGCTTCCGGCACTGCCTGGACGTGAACGACCGCCAGCTGAGGCACATCGTGCAGGGGCTGGGCGGGCCCGTTAACGGCACGCCCCGGGAGGACGGCTTTGACATCACCGCAGCCAGCGAGATCATGGCGGTCTTCTGTCTGGCGGCGGATCTGAAGGATCTGAAAGCGCGGCTGGGCCGCATCGTGGTGGCCCGCACCTTCGGCGGCCAGCCCGTGACCGCCGCGCAGGTGGGGGCGGCGGGGGCCATGACGGCCCTTTTGCGGGACGCCTTCTGCCCCAATCTGGTGCAGACCATGGAGCATACGCCCTGCCTGATGCACGGCGGGCCCTTCGCCAACATCGCCCACGGCTGCAACAGCGTGGCCGCCACCCGGGCCGCCATGGCCCTGAGCGACTACACCGTTACCGAAGCGGGCTTCGGGGCCGATCTGGGCGCGGAAAAATTTCTGGACATCAAGTGCCGCATGAACGGCCTGTGGCCCAGCGTCATCGTGCTGGTGGCCACGCTGCGGGCGCTGAAGCATCACGGCGGCGCGGAAAAGGGCCGGTACGGCGAAAAGAACCCGGAGGCTCTGCATCGGGGCCTTGCCAATCTGGAAAGCCACATTTCCAACATCCGTCAGGTATGGCAAACGCCGGTGGTGGTGGCGCTGAACCGTTTCTCCGCCGACACGGAGGAGGAGCTTCAGCTGGTGCGGGAGCGGATGGCCGCCCTGCGCGTGCCCTGCGCCCCCTGCGACGGCTGGGGACAGGGCGGAAGAGGCGCGACGGAGCTGGCGGAGCTGGTGTGCCGCACCGCCGACGAAAACCCCTGCCCGAAGCCGTCCTTCACCTATCCGGACGAGCTTCCCCTGCGGGAAAAGATCGAAGCCGTGGCCCGGCGCGTCTATCACGCCGGGGGGGTGAATTTCTCCGCCGAGGCCCTGAAGGACCTTGAAGCGCTGGAAAAAGAAGGGTACGGCTCCTGCCCGGTGTGCGTTGCCAAGACCCAGTACTCCATGAGCGACGACCCCGCCAGGCCGGGCGCGCCGGAGGGCTACGAGCTGACCATCCGCTCCGTCCGGCTCAGCGCCGGGGCGGGCTTCGTGGTGGTCTTCGCGGGCAGCATCATCGCCATGCCCGGTCTGCCCAAGGCCCCTGCGGCCCTGAACATCGACGTGGACGACCACGGCCGGATCGTCGGCCTGTTTTAAGCAAGGAGGAACCAAAATGCAAAGTCTGCAAATGGAGCTTTTGCAAATCCTGCAGGAGGACTGCCGCGTGCCGCTGGAAAAGCTGGCCACCATGACCGGCGCGCCTCTGGAGGAGGTGGCTCAGACCATCGACCAGATGGAAAAAAGCGGCGTGATCCTGCGCTACGCCCCTGTCATCAACTGGGACCGCACCGACCGGGAGCGGGTGGAGGCCATGATCGAGGTGCGGGTCACGCCCCAGCGGGATCAGGGCTTCGACGCTATCGCCGAGCGCATTTACCGCTTCGACGAGGTCAAATCCGTGTACCTGATGAGCGGCGCTTACGATCTGCTGCTGCTGGTGGAGGCCCATACCCTCAAGGAGCTGGCCTTCTTCGTATCCACCAAATTGAGCACGCTGGAAACCGTCACCGGCACGGCCACCCACTTTGTCCTCAAGCGCTACAAGAGCGACGGCGTGATCTTCGAGGGCAGCAATCAGGATAAGAGGCTGGTGGTGACGGCGTGAGCTTCGATCCGAACCGTTACCTGAACCAGAGCGTGGCGGCGGTGCCCAAATCCGGCATCCGCAAATTTTTCGACGTGGCGGCCACCATTCCCGGCGCAATTTCGCTGGGCGTGGGCGAGCCGGACTTCGTCACGCCCTACCACATCCGCAACGCGGCCATCAACAGCATTCTGGACGGCGAAACCCAGTACACCAGCAACTGGGGCCTTCTGGAGCTGCGGCAGGAGATCGCCGCTTATGTGGATAACCGCTTTCATATCCCCTATGACCCCAAAAACGAAATTCTGGTCACCGTCGGGGCCAGCGAGGGCATCGATCTGGCCCTGCGGGCCCTGCTCAACCCGGGCGAGGAGGTGCTGGTGCCCGAGCCCAGCTATGTCAGCTACGCCCCCTGCGTGATCTTCGCAGGCGGCAGCCCTGTGGCCGTGCCCACCAGCGAGGACAACAACTTCGTGCTGACCCCCGAAGCGCTGGAGCAGGCTGTGACCCCCAACACCAAGGCGCTGATTCTGCCCTACCCCAACAACCCCACCGGCGGCATTCTGGGCCGGCCGGAGCTGGAAAAGCTGCGGGAGGTCATCCTCCGGCACGACCTGATCGTGATCTCCGACGAGATCTACGCGGAGCTGACCTACAACGGTCAGGGCCACGTCAGCATCGCCTCCCTGCCGGACATGAGGGAGCGGACGATCTACCTCAACGGCTTCTCCAAGGCCTTCGCCATGACCGGCTGGCGCATGGGCTATCTCTGCGCCCCCGCCGCCTTTACGGACGTGATGTGCAAAATTCATCAGTACGCCATCATGTGCGCCCCCCGTCAGGGGCAGGTGGCCGCGCTGGAGGCCCTGCGCAGGGCCCGGGAGGACGGCTGCCGGGACGTGATCGAAATGCGCCAGAGCTACGACCGCCGCCGCCGCCTGATGGTGCAGGCCTTCCGGGACATGGGGCTGAACTGCTTCGAGCCGCTGGGCGCGTTCTACGTGTTCCCCGGCGTCCAGAAGACCGGCCTGACCAGCGAGGAATTCTGCACCCGGCTGCTGAAGGAGGAGAAGGTGGTCTGCGTGCCCGGCACGGCCTTCGGCCAAAGCGGCGAGGGCCACATCCGCTGCTGCTACGCCACGGCGCTTTCCCAGCTCAACGAGGCGCTGGAACGCATGAAGCGCTTTCTTGACCGGCTGTGACCCATCCCCCGCTGACCCGAAAGGAGCGATACCCGATGTATCACCGGCGATTCTTCCGTGTCTTATCTCTTCTTTTGACTTTCGCCCTGCTGGCCGGCGGGTTGGCGCTGGCGGAGGAGGACGTATCCATCACCATTTACGATAACCAGGGCAACGTCGTAGCGGGGGAGGGGGCGGCTACTGCCCCCGAGGGCGGCGAGGACGAGGCCTTGGAAACCCCCGAGCCCACCCGGGATCCCTCCCTGCCCGTCTACCAGCCGGACGGCTCCATCCTGCTGACCCTTTCCTTTACCGGCGATGTGACCATCGGCTCCAACGTGCAGGCCAGCTCCTCCATCTTTGAGAAGGAGCTGAAAAAGCAGAAGGGCGATATTACCTTCCCCTTCCGCAACGTTCGGGACATCTTTCTAAAGGACGACCTGACCATGGTCAACTTTGAGGGCACCCTGACCACCGCCGGAAAAAACCCGAAGAAGCGGGATTATTCCTTCCTTTTCCGGGCCGACCCCAGCTATGTGGCCATGCTGCCCGCAGGCGGTATCGATACCGTCTCCTTCGAAAACAACCATGCCGACGACATGGGCGAGGAGGGCCTGAAGGAGACCAGGGCGACCCTGCTGTCCGCCGGGATTTCCTACGCCAGCGAGGACGAACCCGCCATTATGACTGTGAAGGGCGTGAAGATCGGCTCTCTGGCCTATCAGACCTTTGACGGCCGTCACGACGAACTGATGGAAAAGGTGCCGGGCGATATTGCCGCGCTGCGGGCGCAGGGCTGCGAGTTTATCGTGGTCAGCTACCACTGGGGCAAAGAAAAGGACTACTCTCCCAACGACAATCAGGTTCGGCTGGGCCGGGCCACCATCGATGCGGGCGCCGATCTGGTGGTGGGCCATCACAGCCACCGCATCAATCCCATCGAGTATTACAACGGTAAGTACATTTGCTACTCGCTGGGCAATTTCAGCTTTGCGGGCAACAACAAGCCGGACGATATGTCCACCTACATCTTCCAGCTTCGGGTGCGCGTCCGGGACGGCGCGGCCAGCAGCGAGGAATTCAAGATCATCCCCTGCCGCATTTCCAGCCGTACCGACTATAATGATTTCGCCCCCACGCCCTACACCAAGGACACCCATATTGAGGCGGTGCTTCGGGTGCTGAAGGAGAACGGCAGAAATCTGGAATATGCGGTGGAATCCTATCCGCTGAAATTTTCGGACGAGGAATAAAAGCGGCTGAGAAGACTGAAAACCCGGAGTTTTCCGCTGCCGGAAGGGCAGGAACGGAAAGCTCCGGGTTTTTCATAGATTGTTGGGAAAGGAAAAAGCAGGAGAGCTGTTTCAGACTGTTGAAAAACCCCTGATTGGCCGCCATCGCCCGCGAACAGCGCTCTGCGGCCCGCTCCCCTACACGGGGCGCGGGCTTCGGACTGCAGTAGTCCCTGCAACGATTGAGTGGCAGCAGTGCCTCCTGCACCTCCACTTTTTCAGCGGCTTTTTAAGGTGATCAGATGAATCTGCGGCCTGGCGAACAGCCGCACCGGCGCGCCGGAGGTGCCCACGCCGTTGCTGATCAGCACGGCGGCGCGGTTTTCTTCCAGCCAGCCGCTCATATACCGGGGGCCTACATCCGTCTTGAGATTGAAGAAGGGCGATTTTCCCAGAAAGCTGATCTGTCCGCCGTGTGTGTGGCCGAAAAGGGCCAGATCGAACCAGTGGTTGTCGCCGTCGCTGCTGCGGGCCTTGAGCATGTCGGGCAGCAGGTCGGGGGTATGGCCGGCAAAAATCACAAAATCGCTGGATTTGACCTGCGAGGCCACGCCCTCGATGTCCGGGTAGCCGTTGTAATAGTCGTCCACGCCCGCAATGTAGAAATAGGTCTGGCCGCGCTTGACTGCGGCTACGTTGTTCACCAGCGGAATGATCCCCCGGCCCTTGATGGTGCCGATCAGCACGGACAGATTGCTCTCCGGCTCGGTGCGGTCGTGATTGCCCAGCACCGCGTACACGCCGATGCGGGCGGAAAGGGAGGGCAGGTTTTCAAAAAAAGCGATGGCGCCGTCGCTGTCTTCGGCATAGTCGCCGCCCAGAATGACCAGATCGGCGCTGAGGCCGTTGATGGTTTTGACCAGTTCATTGACCCGGCTCTGGGAAAAAAAGCGGCCCTGATGAATATCCGTGGCGTAGACGATCTTCAGGTTTTTCAGATTGGCGGGCAGGTTGGCTACCTGCACCGTGTGTTTATCCACCGTCAGCATGGCCGCTTCAATAAAGGGGTAAACGCACAGCGCCAGAAGCGCCAGAGCCAGAAGCGCCAGCCGGAGGGGAAAATGCCGCCGTTGAGGTTTTCGATAGCGGTAGCGATATTTCGGCATGGGGGAAGCCTCCTTCCATCGGAAACGGGGAAGGCCCGGAGGTTTTGTCAGATTGGCCGGGCATTGACAGAGGAACCTGTTCATTGTACACTTTTTGAAAAAAGGACACAAGGGGGAAGCCAGATGAAAACCGACAGTGGAAAAATTTTCCGGCCGATCGGGCCGACGACCTATTTAAGCCCGATCCCGGCGGTGATGCTGGGCTGCGCTGATCCGGAGAACGGTTATAAGGCCAACCTGATCACCGTGGCATGGACGGGCGTGGTTTGCACGAAGCCGCCCATGATCTCCGTCAGCATCCGCAAAAGCCGGCTGAGCCACGGGATCATCTGGCGCACGGGGGAATTTACCCTGAACCTGACGGGCCGCGAACTGTGCCGGGCCACGGATTTCTGCGGGGTCAAAAGCGGCCGGGACGTGCAGAAATTCGAAGCCTGCGGCCTGACTCCCATTCCCGCGCCGCCCCTTGTCCATGCCCCCGCCGTGGCGGAAGCGCCCGCCTACCTGTGCTGCCGGGTGAAAAGCGTGCAGGAGCTGGGCAGTCACGACCTGTTTCTGGCGGAGGTCGTGCAGGTCTATGTGGCGGACAGGTATTTCACCGAGTCCGGCTCCATCCGGGAAGAAGACATGGAACTGGTGGCTTATATCCACGGCAAATACTATGCCGTTGGAAAGCAGCTGGGCTTTTTCGGTTATTCCGTGGCCTCACCGGAGGCACTGAAGCGCCGGGAGAGCCAGAACGCTTCGAAACGCTCCTGAGAAAGTGAGGGATCTTATGGCCTGTGAGCTGCTGCTGGCCGACGCGGACGGCACGCTTTTCGATTTCGACGCGGGCGAGCAGATCGCGCTGACCGCTCTGTTTACCCATTTTGACATTCCTGTTCGGGAAGCGTTTTATCAGACCTACCATCGTATCAACCGGGAGCAGTGGAGCCTGCTGGAAAAGGGACAGACCACCCTGCCGGAATTGCAGGTGGCGCGCATGGCGCGCTTCCTTGAGGCCGTCGGTCTGCGCCGTTCCCCGGAGGAGATGCACCTGTTTTTTCGGGATCAGCTGAGCCGCCAGAGTATTCTTCTGCCTGGGGCGGAAGCCTTCTGCGCCCAGGTGGCCGAGCGTATGCCCATTTGTCTGGTAACCAACGGCGTGGCGGTCATCCAGCATGCCCGGTTCGACCACTGCCCTCTTTCGCCCTATCTGAGCGGCCTGTTCATCAGCGAGGAGCTGGGCGCGGCCAAGCCGGACCCTGCCATCGTATGGGCGGCGCTGGGCCGCATGAATGTGGCCCCGGAAAAGGCGGTCATGCTTGGAGATAGCGCGGCGGCGGATATCCCCGCAGCCAATGCCGCCGGGGTGTTCAGCATTCTGTTTACCAACGGCCGCCCCGTTCCGGCGGGCCATGGAGCCGCGGCGGCGGTCCGCAGCTATGAGGAGGCCCTGCAGCTGATTCTTGGCTGATGAAACGGACGGATTCTCCGCTATACAAACCCCGTTTTCCTGCTTATAATAGAAGGGGAACGGGGTTTTGCTGATGGGGAAGAACGAGAGAAACGATCAGAAAGGATCTGCTATTTTGAACGAAAAGGATGCTTTTTCGAACCGGAGGGAGCCGCTGGGCCGCCGGCCGCTGTCTCCCGGACGGGCGCTTTGTCTTGGCTTTCTGGCGTTGATCCTGCTGGGCGGGCTGCTTCTGACCCTGCCCGCCGCCAGCGCCGGGGGAGAATCCATCGGATTTTTGAAGGGGCTGTTTACCGCCACGTCCGCCGTATGCGTCACCGGTCTTTCGCTGATTGAGGCCGGGCGCGACCTGAGCCTTTTCGGGCAGATCGTGCTGCTGTGCCTGATCCAGGTGGGCGGGCTGGGCTTTATGGCCTTTGCCACGCTGGGCATGGTGCTGATCGGCAGGCGTATTTCGCTGCACAGCCGCATCCTGTTAAGCGAGTCCATGAACCAGAACGGTCTGTCCGGCATGGTGCGCCTGAGCCTATGGTTTTTCGCAATGGCGCTGGTCATCGAATTGTCGGGCGCGGCGCTGCTGGCCGTGCGGCTGGTCCCCCGCTATGGAACGGGCCGCGGCCTGTGGCTGAGCCTGTTCACCGCGGTGAGCGCTTTCTGCAACGCGGGCTTTGACCTGTTCGGCAGCGGCAACAGCCTGCTTGCCTTCCGGCAGGAGCCGCTGGTGCTGTGGACGCTGATCGGGCTGATCCAGCTGGGCGGCATGGGTTTCGCGGTGATGCTGGAGCTGCTGCGCCATCGGAAGAGTCTGGGGCGGATGTCCCTGCATACCAAGCTGGTGCTGGCCGTCAACGGGGCGCTGCTGGCGGGCGGCTCGCTGGCCGTTTTCCTGCTGGAAGGGCAGAATCCGGCTACGCTGGGCCGGGAGGGCATGACCCTCTGGGATAAAGTGACCGGCAGCGTTTTTCAGGCCGTCACCTGCCGCACGGCGGGCTTTGCCGCCGTCAGTCAGGACGCGATGAACGATTCCACCAAGCTGCTCAGCTGCCTGATGATGTTCATCGGAGCGTCGCCCGCGTCCACCGGCGGCGGTGTCAAGACCACCACGCTGGCGGCGCTGCTGCTGCTGGTACACAGCGTGGTGCGGGGCCGGGACCGGATCACCGCCTTCGGCAAGGAGATTTCGCAGGAAACGGGCCGCCGGGCCGTCGCCCTGACGGTGATCGCCACGTCCTTCGTGCTGGCCGTGACCTGCGCCCTGTCGATTCTGGAGCGCCGGCACGGCGTCAGCCTGACGAATCTGGTTTTTGAGACGGTCTCCGCCGTGTCCACCACGGGCCTGAGCGCAGCGGGTACGGGAACCCTGCGCCGCAGTTCTCAAATTCTGTTGATGCCCCTGATGTATCTGGGCCGGGTAGGCCCGCTGACGCTGGCCACGGCACTGATCCGCCGGGAAAAGGACGGCGCGCGGAATCGGGTGCATTTCCCCGAGGAAAAGATCATGATCGGATAAGACGTATCGGAACGGGGACGAAAAAACGCGAGCATGGAGAAAGGACTTTGATCATGAAAAACAGGCAATATCTGGTATTCGGTCTGGGACGCTTCGGCTCCAGCCTGGCCCGGGCCCTGTGCGCCCAGGGGCAGGAGGCGCTGGCCGTGGACAGCGATCAGGAACTGGTCAACCAGATCGCGCCCCATGTGACGCAGGCCCTGCAGCTGGACGCGACGGATGAAGAGGCCCTGCGTTCGCTGGGCGTGCAGAACTTCGACGCGGCGGTGGTGGCCATTGGGCAGAACACCCGGGACAGCATTCTGATCTGCGTCCTGCTGAAGGAGATGGGCATTCCCTACCTGATCGCCAAGGCCAACGACGACCTGCACGCCAAGGTGCTTCGGAAGATCGGCGTGGATCGGGTGGTCTTTCCGGAGCGGGACATGGGCGTTCGGCTGGCCCGATCCATCGTAACGCCCTCGGTGCTGGATCTGATGGAGCTGAGCGGCGATTACCAGCTGGCGGAGATCCTCCTGCCCGACGGGTGGGAGGGCGAAAGCCTGCGCAGCGCCGACGTGCGCCGCAAATACGGCGTGAATATCCTCTCCGTCCACCGGGAGGGCCGCTATCTGGTGGCCCCCGCCCCGGACATGCCCTTCCAGACCGGCGATACCCTGCTGGTGATGGGCCGCCGGGAGGATGTGGAAAAGCTGCGCAGGTAAGCCGGAAAAAAGTTTTTTTCCAAAAACGGGAACAAATCCCACCCCTTCCATCGTCATACATATAGGAGGTCTGCCGGTCATAGGCTGATAGCGCCCGGACAAGCAGACCTGAAAGGATGAAAATCAGATGAAACCTACGCCTGAAGGATATTTTGACCGCCCTGTGTGCCAGCCCGTCGATTTTCAGGGGGACGGCAACGGCATTCTGCTGATGCATGGTTTTACGGGAAGCCCCGCCCATATGAGAATGCTGGCCGATGGGCTGGCAGAAAAGGGCTACACCGTCCGCTCCATCTGCCTGCCGGGCCACGCCGCCACCGAGGAAGACATGGCTAAAGAAAGCTGGCAGAGCTGGCTTCAGGCGGCCAAGACCGCCGTTGTGGAAATGAAGGAAACCTGCCAAACCGTTACGGTCTGCGGCCTGAGCATGGGCGGCGTGCTGGCCCTGCTGCTGGCGGAGCAGATGAAGGTGGACGCATGCATTCCCATTTCCGCGCCCATGGCTACGAAAAACCGCTTTCTGTGCCTGTCCGGCCTGATGGGCAAGGTGATTCCGCGCATTTCCTGGGGCGATCACCCGGAGCGCAGCAGTGTGCTGAACGCGGAGTATGATTTCGGCTACACCGGCTTTCCCACGGCCAAGGGCGCGGATCTGTACCATCTGATCCGGCTGGCCCGGAAGAATCTTTTCAATATTACCTGCCCGGTGCTGGCAGTGCAGTCTGAAGACGACGAGACGGTTTGGGAGGGCAGCGCGGACTGCATCCTGAATGGCGTCAGCAGCGAAAAGAAATGGAAGCTGTGGCTCCACGGCGTGCCCCACGTCTGCACCATTTCGCAGGAGGAACCGGCGATCCTGGAGGGGATCGTAAAGGTACTGGAACAGATTCGTCAATAAATATCCGAATTTTTATCACGAAAATGTTACAGCCTCTTTACAAATTGAAACGAATCTGGTATCATTTGCAATGGATTATCGCAGTATACAAGGCGGGCCTGTCGGTTCAGCCGCCGCGATACGCTGTTATGGAGGGATACGGACTATGAAGAAGATCGTCGTCACATTGCTGCTGGCTGCGATTCTGCTGACCATGACGCCCATGAGCGCCACGTTGGCAGAGGCCAGCTATGCGACCGTGCAGAGCGGCAACCAGTACGGGGTGCGTCTGCGCCTTGGTCCCGGCACCAACTATGCCAGCCAGACCACGCTGCCTTCCGGTACGGTTGTTACCGTGCTGGAACAGGGAACCGTCTGGACCCGCATTCAGGCGGGCACGCTCAGCGGCTACATGATGAGCAAGTTCCTGGTTTCCAGCAGCGGCAGCAGCACGTCCAGCGCGTCTTCGCTGGGCAGCGCTACCGTGTTCGCGGGCAACGGCCTGCGCACGTGGCTGCGCACCGCGCCCAACGGTCGCCGTCTGGGCCTGTACAGCGACGGAACGCCTTTGACCATTCTGGGCTATAAGGGCGAATGGACCCGTGTGATGATCGGCTCCAGCGTGGGCTATATGATGACCAAGTATATCGCCCTGCCCGCGCCTACGCCTGCGCCCACGCCCATTCCCTACAGCGCTCTGAGCAAGGTGGAGCTCAATTATGAGTATCCGCTGGTGGGCGATACCCTGCTGGCGACCATTACGCCTTCTCAGGCCACGGTGACCTATCAGTGGTACCGGGACAAGGTGGGCGGCACCAAGCTGAGCACTGCTGCGGCTTACACCGCCACCACCGCCGACGTGGGCCACAAGATCTGCGTGGAAGTGACCGGCACCGGCCAATGGGCGCAGCAGAAGGTCAGTGTGCTGTCTCAGCCCGTGACCAAGGAGCGCAAGATCGCCGGCGTGATGATCGTCAATACCAACACCGATCATACCGCGCCGCTGGCAGGCGACATTCTGAAGGCTGTGGTTGCGCCTTCCTCCGCGACTGCTGCCTACAGCTGGCGAGTGGCCGGTGTGGAAAAGGGCACCGAGGCTACCTATGTGGTGCAGGCTTCCGATTCCAACAAGCAGATTCAGGTCTACGCCACCGGCACCGGCGATTTCTCCGGCCGGGCTGCCAGCGACATGACCTCTCCCGTTGCGGATGCGCTGGCCCTGAAGGAAGTGAAGTTGAGCACGTCCTTCCCCGTGGTGGGACAGGCTGTCAGCGCCTCTGTGACGCCCAGCAGCGCCACCGCCAGCTACGTCTGGTATGTGGACGGCATCAAGATGGGCACCGGCGCGACCTATACGCCCACTGCCTTTGACATGGGTAAGGCGATCACCGTGAAGGCCACGGGCACCGACAAGTGTGCCGGTACGGTGGAAAGCAACGCCAGCCAGCCCGTGAAGATGACGAATCTGACCCGGGTCATCATGGACAGCATGACCCCTGCCGTGGGCATGACGCTGACCGCGACCGCCGAGCCTGCCGAGGCTGTGACGGCTGATTCCGTGCTGTACTACTGGTATATTTCCGGCCAGGATGAATCCGTCCAGAAGGGCTGGGATAATACCTTCAAGGTCAAAGCGGAACATGCCGGCAAGGCCATCTACGTTCGCGCCTATGGTCAGGGTATCTACGGCGGCGTGGTGGCCAGCGCCATCTCCAGCCCCGTGAACAGCAAGTTCACCCTGAACGCCGTCACCCTCAGCGTGACCGACCCCGTGGTGGGCGACGTGATCACCGCCCAGGCCGACCCGAAGAACCTGCCTGCGACGGAATGCCTGTACCTGTGGCAGATCGGCACCGTGACCAAGAGCAGCGCCGATCCCACCTATACCGTCCAGCCCGACGATGTGGGCAAGCAGATCCGCGTAACGCTGAAGTACAACGGCGCGGCTGTGACCAGCGCCGCTACCTCCGCTGTGCTGGAAAGCAAGCTGATCACCGGCATCTACCTTTATAACGAGACCACGAAGCAGAACATCGGCAGCGCGCCTCAGGTGGGCCAGACGATTTCTGTTAAGGTCAACCCGGTCTCGGCTGCGGAGTCCACCAAGGTCAAGTATACGTGGACCCGGACGGAAGCCGACAACAAGACCAAGACCCCTGTCGGCACTGCCGCCAGCTATGTGGTGACCGCCGCCGATGCGGGCAGGCTGCTGACTGTCAAGGTAGAAGCGCAGGGCAACTACGCCATCAATAACAAAGATAAGTACTTTACGGCGAGCACAACCGTCGCAGGCGGCAACGAAGTCAACATAACCTTGACCGATGCTATCATCCCCAAGGTGGGACAGAGCCCGGTGCTGAAGCTCAATAACCACACGGCTGTCTGGAAGGATGCTGCGGGCAAGGAATACAAGGTTACCTACAGCGCCGACATCACCTGGTCTCCCAGCCTGTCGGACAACGGCACCTTCCGCTCCGGTGAGAGCTACAAGGCCGTGGTGAAATTCACCAGCCTGACCGGCGGCTACCGTCTGGGCTCCGTCAGCGCCACCGATGTGGACGGCAAGACCTCCGTGTCCGGTTCTCTGGTGGGCAACACTGTGACCATCAACTTTGGCAAGCTGACCGCTACGCAGGAAGTGGACAACTTCTGCATCTATGGCGTGACCGCCCCCGAAAAGGGCAAGACCCCGGTGACGGCTATCCGCGATTGTGCGCAGTACAAGGGCACCGTGGCCTGGCAGGATGAAAAGGGCAATGCTGTTACGGTCTTCGAGGCCAATAAGGTCTACAAGGCCGTCATCAGCCTGACCTCCGCTGCGGAGTATACCTTCCCCAACAGCGGCGAGAGCCTGTTCACCGTACCCGGCGCGGCCAGTGCGGTCTATAAGAAGACCGGCGACCATACCGCCACCGTGACCGCGACCTTTAACCCCATCACCACCGCGACCAAGGCGGAGGTTTACGCCGACCGCGACAGCGTGACCGTGGGCACCAGCAAGAAGTACGTGGTCTGCACCGCCCTGCTGTCCGGCTTCACCGGCGATCAGGACAGCCTGACGTGGAGCTGGACGCTGGCCAACGGCACCGCCGATGAGACCAAGATCGACCAGAACGGCATCGTGACGGTCGACGCGGACGAAAAAGCCGGTCTGGAGCTGCTGGTGACGGCCTCCACCACCGTGGAAGGCAAGCTCTACAGCGCCTCTGCGACCATCAAGACCGTGGCGGACAGCACCCCCGGCGATCTGGCCCCTGTCGTGACCATCGTCAAGTCCGTCAGCGAACTGCAGGCGGGCAAGGATACCACCTTTATCGCCACCGTGCAGAACAGCGTCAACGAGACCGTGCGCTGGAGCGTGGAAGGCGTGGACGGAGACAAGAGCTCCGGCACCACCATCGGATCCTCCACCGGTATCCTGAAGATCAGCCGGTTTGAGACCGTCAAGCAGCTCAAGGTGACCGCCACTGCGGTGCCCACCGGCGAAACCGCCGTGTGCTACGTCACCGTGGTCTATGCGGAGGCTCCCATCAGCATCACCTTCGTGGAAGGCCAGAAGAGCGTCAGCATCGGCCAGAAAGCCGCCTTCAAGGTGGCTATCTCCGCCGCTGAGGCCAACCCCAAGGCGCAGTTCGCCGTGGCCGCCAACAATGGTAAGGCCGACGTGACCTTCACCGCCACGGATGATACCTGCGTCGTGACCGTGCCCGGCGAACCCTCTCTGGTGGGCAAGGAGATCTTCGTGACCGCCCGTTATGCCTGCAAGGACGAGGACGGCAACACGCATGAGGTCAGCGCCAAGTACAGCTTCATCATTACGGAGACCGCCCCGGAGGCCAAGGCCGCCACCATGACGCTGGAAGGCGCGGCGCTCCTGCCCGACGATGACTTCGCCGTGGCGGACGACGAGCCCGCCGCCCAGCCGGAGGAAGCCGCGACGGCTTCCGCCAAGGTCATCGACACGAAGAGCGACAGCATTTCGCTGGTCATCTCCGGCGGCGAGGAAGAGCCTGCCGCCAAGGACGAAGAAAGCAAGGAAGCGCCCGGGACGGAAGAAAAGCCCGCCGAGGGCCAGACCGAGCCCGCCGCCAAGGGCGAAGAGCCCGCCGAGGAGCCCAAGGCGGAGGAAAAGCCTGCCGAGCCCGCCGTCAGAAAGACGGAGATCGACACCAAGAACGAGAACATCACGCTGGTGATCTCCGGCGGCGACGAGCCGGAGGAGAAAGCCGAGCCCGAGAAGGCCGAGGAGCCCGCCCCCAAGACGGAGGAAGAAACCGTCGTGGTGAGCGAGAAGGAAAAGAAGGACGACGGCAAGAAGCAGAAGCCCGTGAAGAAGGAAGAAGCCCCTGCTGACATCGGCGTGACCGTGTACGGCCCCGACGTTGCCAAGGTGGTTCCCGGCAAGGTGTACGCCTTTACGGCGGAGGTCTCCTGCGAGGTGGAGGGCTACGAGATCGTCTGGAGCGTCTACTGCTCGGATGAGCGCGTGAAGGCCAGCATCGTGGACGGCGAACTGTACGTCACCGAGAATCCCACCGGCGAGGAGCAGGTGCTGCGCATCCGGGCCCGCTATAAGGACGCGGACGGCAACCTGTACAGCGAAAACAGCTATGCCAGCTTCCACGTGACCGTGGCTCCCGGCATCGCCAAGCCCCGGGTCATCAAGGAACGCAAGACCTCCACGGACGAGGCTGAAATCGGCAAGAGCGCCGAAGCCGAGGGCAACACCGAGCCCGCCCTGCCGGAGGAACCCAAGCAGTCGGAACCCACGGAGCCCAAGAAGATCTACGAGGACGACCGGGACGATCCGGACTACGTGCCCTTTGACTGAGCCGTAATTCCATAACCCCTTGAGACGGGGCTGTCTCCAGCCGATTCGGAAGAGTCGGCCGGGACGGCCCCGGTTTTCTTTGCGGCATGCCGCAAGCGTCTATCCATCAGCAGAAACAAAGGAGAGATACGGATGAACACGCTCAATACTCAGGTATCCGCCGACCGGCCCCATATCGGCTTTTTCGGCCTGCGCAACGCGGGCAAATCCAGCGTGGTGAACGCCGTTACGGGGCAGAGCCTCTCGCTGGTCTCCGAGGTGAAGGGCACCACCACCGATCCGGTGCAGAAGGCCATGGAGCTTCTGCCGCTGGGGCCGGTCGTGATCATCGATACCCCCGGCATGGACGACGAGGGCGAGCTGGGCGAAATGCGGGTGCACCGCGCCCGGCAGGTGCTGGGCAAGACCGATGCGGCTGTGCTGGTGGTGGACGCGGCGCGGGGCATGCAGCCCGGGGACGAAGCCCTGAAGAAGCTGTTTGAGGAACGGAAAGTGCCCTATCTGATCGCCCTGAACAAGTGCGACCTGCTGGAGACCCTTCCGAAGCCCGGCGAGCATGAGCTTTACGTCAGCGCTGCCCGGGGCGACGGCATCCACGAGCTGAAGGAGGCCATCGCCGCCGTGGTGCGCCAGCCGAAAAATGAGCGAAAAATCGTAGGGGATCTGCTTCAGCCAAACGACATTGTATTGCTGGTAACGCCCATTGATTCCGCAGCGCCCAAGGGACGGCTGATCCTGCCTCAGCAGCAGACCATCCGGGATATTCTGGATCATGACGCGGTCAGCATGGTGGTGCAGGTGCCGCAGATCCAGACGGCGCTGGCCGCGCTGGGCCGGAAACCACGGCTGGTGATTACCGATTCTCAGGCCTTCGGGCAGGTCAGCCGGGCCGTGCCCGAGGACATCGAGCTGACCTCCTTCTCGATCCTTTTTGCCCGTTACAAGGGCCAACTGGAGCAGATGGTGCGGGGCGCTGCGGCGCTGGATCATCTGAAGGATGGCGACACGGTGCTGATTTCCGAAGGATGCACTCACCACCGTCAGTGCGAGGACATCGGCACCGTGAAGCTGCCCGCCTGGATCAACGGCTATACCCGGAAGCAGAACCTGCAGTTCCGCTTTACTTCCGGCGGCGAATTCCCGGAGAACTTTGACGGTATCGCGCTGGCGGTACACTGCGGCGGATGCATGCTCAATGAGCGGGAAATGCAGTCCCGTGTGGAGCGGGCCGCGGCGGCCGGTGTGCCCATGACCAATTACGGCGTGGCGATCGCCCAGATGCACGGCATTCTGCGGCGCTCGCTGTCGCCATTCCCGGAACTGGCCAAATTGCTGAATGTATAGGAGGCAGAAGGAAAAGCGCGCCCTCTGTGGGGCAGGATCGTATAATTGTTATCTATTGTATTTTCTCTGTATACAGCCTTGACAGAGGGCCGCGCCTCTGCTACCATAACCCCATTCCAAAACGAGCGAAGGTGCTGTGCGCAGGCCCCTTCGCTCGTTTTTTGGTTTTCCGCTGAAAGCGACGAAAGAGGGGGAATGGATATGTACTCGGGCATCAATACCCTGTGGGTGCTGCTGGGAGCGGCGCTGGTGTTTTTCATGCAGGCGGGCTTTTCCATGTGTGAGGCGGGCTTCACAAGGGCCAAAAATACAGGCAATATCCTGATGAAGAATCTGATGGACTTCTGCATCGGTACGCCCTGCTTCTGGCTGTTTGGCTTTGGCGTAATGTTCGGCACGGGCACAGCGCTGTTCGGCTGGATCGACCCCATGATCGGCAAGGATTACAGCGCGATTTTGCCCGAAGGCGTTCCGCTGTGGGCCTATGCGGTGTTTCAGACGGTGTTCTGCGCCACTTCCGCCACGATCGTTTCCGGGGCTATGGCCGAGCGTACCAAGTTTTCCGCCTACTGTATTTATTCGGCGGCGATCTCGCTGTTCATTTATCCCATTTCCGGCCACTGGATCTGGGGCGGCGGCTGGCTGGCGCAGCTGGGCTTCCATGATTTTGCCGGTTCCACGGCGGTGCATATGGTGGGCGGCGTGTGCGCGCTGATCGGCGCGAAAATTCTTGGGCCCCGTATCGGCAAGTATGACGCGAAGGGCAAGCCCCGGGCTATTTTGGGCCATAACCTGACCTTTGCTGCGCTGGGGGTCTTCATCCTGTGGTTCTGCTGGTTCGGTTTTAATGGCGCTTCTACCGTCAGCATGACGGGCGACGACACCATTATCAGCGCCGGGCTGATCTTCTTCAACACCAATCTGGCGGCGGCTGTGGCCTGCTGCGTTACGCTGGTCTTCACGTGGCTGCGGTATGGCAAGCCGGACGTCTCCATGACCTATAACGCGGCGCTGGCCGGGCTGGTAGGCATCACCGCCGGCTGCGACGCGGTCAGTCCGGCAGGCGCGGCGGTCATGGGACTGGTCTTCGGCATTGTGATCGTGCTGGCGGTGGAGTTTTTTGACAAGGTGGCCAAGATCGACGACCCGGTGGGCGCGATCTCCGTTCACTGTGTATGCGGCGCGCTGGGCACCATTCTGACGGGTCTGTTCGCCACCGGCGTTTCCACGGAAAAGGGCCTGTTCTATGGCGGCGGTTTCCATTTTCTGGGCGTGCAGACGCTGGGCGTCGTTACGGTGGCGGCATACGTCACCGTCGTCATCACGGCGGTATTCCTGCTGCTGAAGCACACCATCGGCCTGCGGGCATCTGCTGAGGACGAGCTGGCAGGTTTGGATATTTCCGAGCATGGACTGCCCACCGCCTATGCCGGGTTTGCCATGTCCCCGGATACGCTGACGGCGGAAGAAACTCCCGTGGCGGTGACGGGCGACGTTCCCGAAGCGGAAGCCATTCCGGTGAAGCGTGAACCCTCCTTCACGGACGGCACTTCCCCCAAGTTTACCAAGGTGGAGATCATCTGCAAGGAAGCCCGCTTTGAGGCTCTGAAGAGCGCGCTGATGGAACTGGGCATTACGGGCATGACCCTGTCCCATGTGCTGGGCTGCGGCGTACAGAAGGGCAGACCGGAATTCTATCGGGGCGTGGAGGTGGAGGCCACCCTGCTGCCGAAGATTCAACTGGATATTGTCGTCAGCAAGGTTCCCGTGCGCAGCGTGATCGAGACGGCCAAAAAAGTCCTTTACACCGGCCACATCGGCGACGGAAAGATCTTTGTCTACGATGTGGAAAACGTGGTGAAGGTTCGTACCGGCGAGGAAGGCTACGACGCGCTTCAGGGAGACTGAAAATCGTTAGGGCAATACCGCACCAGCTCCCTTGTGCGGAAAAAATCCGCCGCAGAGTCATAGGCTCTGCGGCGGATTTTCTGATGGAAAGCAACATTCCCCAGCCCGAGGCACAGCCGCACAAGGGCGATGCCTTTGAGCAAAAAGAATTTTACGGCTGATAATAGTTTACGATCCGATTTACCGTGCCGTTCTGCAGCCAGTATTGAAGCACCAGCGTCTTGCTTTCCTTGTTCTCACAGTTGTACTGAATGTAGCGGGTCCCGTCGTCGGCGATCAGGACCTTGCCCACGTTGGGATAGTCGTAGTACAGACCGCGCGTTCCATTGGGCGACTGCACCTGCCCGAAGTCCTTGTACACGCCGGTGACTTCGGCCTCGGTGGAACCGAAGCCCACGCCCCGGGGCGCGCTGGCCACAGAGGACTTCATCTCCACCCGCACCAGCACCCAGCGCTTGTTGACCGTGGCAAAAACCGCATATCCCCACGGATATTCCAGATGACGGGCGGTATCCTCCAGGGTCAGGTAGGTGGTGTCTAGCTCCTCCTGCGGACTGCCGAAAGCCGCCTCGAACTCCTGCTGAGTGGTACTCAGCAGCACCATGTCGGAGAAAGCGTCCGTTTCAGCGTACATGTCCAGCGGCGCAGGCTTGATGTTGAACTTGTAGCCCACTTCCAGAATACTGGACAGCTTGCCGTACTGATTTTTGCAGATGGCCTTCAGCGTTACCTTGCCGGAGGGAAGCTGGATGGGCGTTCCGTCGTAGACGGGGCTTTCTTCCGTGGGCGTGGAGCCGTCGATGGTGTAGTAGTAGGTGAGATTTTTCTCCATCTCCGCCTGCTCTTTTTTGGTGTACTCTTCCCGCGTTCCGGCCCTCAGACTGACCGTTTTGGCGGTCTTGTAGGTGTTGGGAGCCAGATTGCACTTGGGGGCGGGCGGGGTGGGATAATAGAAGGTGTAGCTCACGCTCAGCACGTCGCTGACCAGCGTGCCGTTGACGCAGACGGCCCGCAGGGTCACGGTGCCTTCCTCCGCGTGCAGACTGACGCCGTCGTACAGGATGCCATCCTGGGGCAGCACGGCGTTGTCGTCGTAGGTATAGTAAATATCAAAGCTCTGGGGCGAAGAAAGATCCACTTCCCGCTCCATCTTGCTCAGGTCGTAGCGGCCTGCGCTCAGATTGACCTGCGGGCTTTGGGGAATGTACTCCCGGCGCTGCAGGCGGAAGGTCTCCCGGTCGGTGTTCTCGTAGGCCAGCTTCATCATTTCCGCCGCCTCGGGGCCGCGGTCGCTGTTCTGATACAGGCGGATCAGCGCGGTATAGGCCTCGCTGCGGAAGGGGCTTACATTTTCGATCAGATTCAGGTACAGCTCCTCCGCCTTGTCGTTCCGGTTCATCATTTCATAGGTGGAGGCCATGTCCAGCAGTCCGTCGTAGTTGTCGGGATCGAGAATATCCGCCATGCGGTAGGCCGTGATAGCGGTCTCCAGGTCGCCGCCGTCGGCAAACTCCTGCGCCACCTCCCAGTAGGACTGAGCCGAGGCACTGTTCCAGTCCTTGAGCAGGGCTTCCTTTTCCGTCAGGAGGGTCGCGTCCTTGGAGACGGCCAGCTCCAACTGGGGTTCAAAGGTGGAAAGCACGTTCTTTCGGGCCACGGAGCGCTGGCCGGTATCGCTGCGGGCCATATAGATCTCATAGCCGATAAAAGCGCCCAGCCCGAGCACCACCACGATCAGGCCGAGCAGCATCCAGTTGATGTTGTGCCGCCGCACGGGATGAAGGCGAATGCTCTTGCGGGGCGAGGCAGCAGCGCGCAGAGCGCCGCTCTGCACCGGCACGCCCCGGCGGGTGTCCGGGCGGCTGCCGCGGACCGTATCGGTCATGGGCTGCGCCGGACGGCGGCGCTGGGCCCGATCGGCCTGCTCCAGCGGCAGGGGAGAAAGATCATAGTCTCCATACTCCCGCATACCGCCCTGCCGCACGGGCAGCGTCGGCTTCTGGGAGCCGGAGCGTCCCTGACGGATCGCCCGCACGCCCGTATCTTTCCCAGCGGAGGAACCCTTATCGCCCAGAAACGCGCCGCAATGATCGCAGGTCAGCGCGTCGTCGGGAAGAAAACTTCCACAGCGTTCACAAATCAATCGTGTATCACCCCCGGGTATCGTTGGTTATTTCAGCTGCAGCCGCTTGACCGCCTTATAGGTGGGATCGTTGGAAAAATCCCGCACCGGCGCTTCGCTGCCCAGCCGCTCAATGGCGCTGCGAATTTCGATGAAGTCGATGTAGGTTACGTCGTCGCCCTCAGCCACATCCAGCAGCGCTTCCAGCGCATGGTCGTCGTCCAGCTTGGCCAGATAACCGGCGTACAGCGCCCGCTTGTCCTTGGTGGTTTTGAACTGGTTCAGAGCGAAATCGAAGACCTCCTGATCGCCGGGATAGTCGGCCAGCAGATCCAGCAGGGCTTCCTTTCCGGCCTCGTCCGCGGCGTGGAAGGCGATCTTGGCGGGCTTGACCACCTGCTGGCCCATCTGCCGCAGGCTTTCCAGCGCGTTGTCCAGAATGTCGTCTTCATCGTCCCGCTCCACCTGCCAGCGCAGAAAATCCACCATGGGCGCGGTGGAGTCCATCTGCCGCAGCAGCTCGATGCCCATCATCCTGGCTTCGCAGGGGGCGGACTTGTCCTTCACCAGCTCCATCAGAGGCTGGTCGTCGGCGATCTCCGCGATCCGGTCCAACAGGGGATCGGGCACGGGAATCTCCTCCTCGATATAACGTTTCATCAGGGCGACTAATTCCCCCGCGTCGCTCACATCGTCAAAGGCATTGCCGGGGGCCTTGCCGCCCAGCCAGTCCGCAGGGGTGTTCAGAAAGCGGAGATACACGTCCGGCATGGCCGCTTCCATCTCGTCCGCATTGGCAAACCTGGTCTGGTTCTTTTCCACCCAGTCGTTAAGCACCTGCGTGAACTTGTCGTCAAAGTCGATCAGTTCCATTTTTTCATTTTTCTTCGTCTCTTCCATGGTTTGCGCTCCCTTTCTCATTCCATGCTCTGCGGATACTGCTGACCGCCCGGCGGTACGCCTTCCAGCGCTCGGGGAACGAGAGCATCGTTCCGTCCAGCCGGGGCACGGGTTTCCCGTGCTTCTGGGAATAGACTGTCACAAAAGCCGCCGCCCATACATGCATCCGGTCTCCGGCCCAGGCGTATCGCTCTTTTTCCGTCAGGCGGAACTGCACGGCCAGCGCGGCGGGAAGGGCTGCTCCGCCCAGAACGCTGCGGATCTCCCGCAGGCGGCGGAAGCACATCCTTTGCAGGAAACCGGGCTCTTCCGACTCCTGGGCATAGGGGTCAAACAGGGTCAAATGTCCGTTCCGGCGCACCAGATAAGGCGGCGCGCAGCCGTAAAGCTCCAGAAGGCCGCTGAGTACCCGGACGATCTCCATGCTTTTCGGCTCGTTCAGAAGCAGACGGCGCAGCAGGGTCTGCGCGTCCCGCTTCGGCAGTTTCTCACACAGGGAGGGAACCATGCCGTAACCGTCGGGATGCCGCCGCAATACCCGCAGGAGCTGCCCCCGTACCTGCGCGTCCTGCTGCAAAGCGCTGATCATCTCGTCCAGATGATCGGCATCATCCGGTAGATGGCTGGAAAACTCCAGCATATCCTTCGCCACGCTCGCGTCGTCGGGCAGCCCGTAAAAGCCCTGCTGCTTTCCGACGCGGCAGACCTCCGCCGCGTCCGCTTCGGTTTCCTCCAGACGGCGCACCACATCAAACAGCTGCCCCACCTGCCAGTCCAGCGGATCCAGTTCCCGCAGCAGATGCGCCAGCCGAGCCCCTTCCGCCAGCTCGCCCCGGCAAAGCTGCAGCACGCACAGATTATAGGCGGAGCAAAGGCGGGTGGGCCGTTCCTTCAGGATGCGGCGCAGCATTCCAACGGCAATATATCCGCAGTGAAACAGCTCTGCCGCTTTGCATACCGCAGCCTCCTGCAAGGGGGTCCGGACGTGCAGCGCCGCCGACAGCAGCGCCGGTTTCCAGGCGGGATCGTTCAGTCGATACAGCATAGTCGTCATGGAAAGCAGCGCGGTCGATGAATGGGGATTGGTGTGCAGGACGGCGTGGATGGCTTCCAGCGCCTCTTTCTTCCGGCCGATGTGGAACAGATAGGTCGCGATCAGGCTCTCCCGCTCGAGAGACGGCATGTAAAAGGGCGCCTGCCTGGAACGAACCAGCAGCTTTTCGGCCCGCCGGTAATCGCCCTTGTACATGCGTTTGCTCGCAATGCGCAGCAGGGTATTCAGCCGGTGGAAATGCTCCGTTTCTTTCTTCATGGAGAACATGAAGTCCTCCACCTCGTAAACGTCCTCGTCCCACTCCGGCATGGCGCTGGGATGCATCCGAATGAACTGGGTGTAGATGGAGTAAGCGTCCATGCACTCGCTCATGCGGCCCAGCGCCATCATATTCAGCGTCAAAAGCCCGAAGGCGGAAAAAGCGGCGGGCCAGCGGGCCAGCAGATCCAGACATTCCCGGTTGCTGGCCTCATAGCAGGAAAGCCGGGTGAGCTGCCAGGCGTATTCCAGCCGCCATTCCCGCTCCTCCGGCTCCTGCCGGGCCGCGTGGCGAAGCAGCGACAGCGCCCGGACAGGCTGGCCCTCCTCCCGGCTGCGCTCCGCCCGTCTGTACCAGAAATAGGCCGGCATCTGAAAGGAACGCACCTGTCCCTCGTGATTCTGAAAAGCCATGCCCGCTCCTTTCTGTCAGCGCGTCGCCTGTTCCAGCAGACGGCGCAGGTCATCCTGCGTAAAATGATATTTTTCCTTGCAGAAGTGGCAGACCAGCTCCGCGCCGTCGATCTCGTCCTCGATCATGCTAGTCAGTTCGTCCTTGCCCAGCGCGATCGCCATCGACACCATACCGCGCTCGGATGCGCTGAGGCTACTGACCTTGCGCTTGGGGTCTACCTGGATCTCATGAAACGCGAACAGCTCGCGTGCGTTCTGTTCGAGCTTTTTCCAGTCCACAAGACCCGTGGCTGTTTTGGGATAGCCCTTAAACAGGGCGATGGACTCCGCAACGCTCAACGAGTGGATCAGCGGCGCTTCCTGATGCACCACGCTGATGCCCATGCTTCTGGACGCGGCGGGATCGGTAAATTTTGCAACGGTGCTGTCCTCAATGCGAATTTCGCTTCCGCAGTTTTCGTCCGGCTGATAAACGCCGGTCAACACCTTGACGAGCGTAGATTTTCCGCTTCCGTTCGCGCCCAGGACGCCGTGGACTCTGCCGTTTTCAAACGACAGCGCAACGTCGTCCAGCGCCCGAATTCCCGGAAACGATACGGTGATATGATTTACATGGATAGCCATACTCTCTTCTCCTTACGCCTCCGACCGCAGAGCGGACGGGTCGAGCTGCGTCTTTCTCGGCTTTTTCTTATAGCGGTCAAGCTGAGAGAGAAAGACTGCAATGATGAGAACGCCGCCGTTATACACGAACTCCGCCCAGGACGGCGCACCGATCAGGTTCAGACCGTTGATGCCAACGCCCAGCAGCACGATCGACAGCAGCAGACCCGGCACATTGTAAACGCCGGGCGTGAACGCCGTCGCGCTGAGGAACACGATGGCGTAGGTCGGCATCAGCAGGTTCGGGCCGGACGACGGATTCGCCGCGCCCGCCTGACCGAGCTGGAACACGGACGCAAGACCCGTGAACGCGCCCGAAAGCACAAACGCGAGGATGCGGATACGATCTGTCTTGACACCCGCGAGGAACGCAATCTTTTCAGACCCGCCCACCGCGTACAGGTTGCGCCCGAACGTCGTATGGTTGAGCAGAATGTATATCACTGCGCAGAACAGCAGTAAGATCCAGAAGCAAAGTCCGATCCCAAGCAGCTTTTTCTGACCGATCGCCGTCATAATTGCCGGGATGTTGGACGAGTGGACCTCGCCGTTGCTGATCGCCAGATTGAGACCAAACAGTAAAATACCCACGCCGAGGGTGGAGATAAAGGAGCTGATCTTGACCTTGACCGTCAAAAGGCTGCTTAACAGTCCACACACCGCGCCGGTCGCTACCATGATCAGGATCGTGCCGACGCCGGAGACGCCTTTTTCCGAAAGGACCGCGCCGGTCATCATGCAGAAGGAGATCATATAGCCGAGCGAGACGTCAAACTCGCCCAAAATCAGCACAAAGATCGCGCCGAGCGCCATTGCGCCGGTCGTTGCCTGCACGATGAGCAGGTTCGACCAGTTTGTCACCGTCAGGAAGTTCGACGACAGTGCGCTGAATGCCACGCACAGCACGACCAGAAGGATCAGCATGTAATAATTCCTGATGGAAGACGGTTTTTTTCCAGCAGATTTCTTTTTCAAAGGACTCCCTCCTAAATGGCTGTATAGGGGGATCAATTCCCCCTATACAGTCGCCAGTTCATATGATTTTATCAGGACCAGAGGTTCAGGAAATCGGTCTTATAGTCGTAGGTGGAGACCCAGTCCTCACCCGTGTAGTTCGTCGCGTCGATGACGCAGTACGGCGTGCGCTCGCCGTGCGGGGAGAACAGCTCCTGACCGTTCAGCAGGCGGATGAACTGATCCGCGCAGCCCCAGCCCATGTACACCATGTCGTAAGCGGAGGACGCAGCCGCGCAGCTGCCGGAAGCGATGAGCTCCTGGAACGCGGCAGTGCCGAGGATGGAGCAGACCTTCAC
>CAKUCE010000007.1 GCA_934643535.1 uncultured Clostridia bacterium
CTGCGAAGGGTTATTGCACCCGGCATGGCTATTCCATGCATAAGCTCGCCGAAAACAGGTTCCATCTGATCGGCGGCGTGGCCGTGTTCTCTGTCCCAAGTCCTGTGAAGCCAAATGGACTGATGAATGACAGAGAAACCCAACCATTGCCGACGCTGATTCTTCGCCAAGAAGATGGAAAACTTACGTTTGAAACCACCGAATATACCGAAAAATACCTAAAATAACAAGAGCCGGAAAATCCTGACCGCCACGCCGAAAGGCAGGGCGGTTTTTTCATACCCATTTTGAAAAAAGGAGACGATCCACATGGCGAGCAAGAACAGCGCGACCCTTTCCCTGCCCAAGAGCCGGACGGTGCGGGGGTATGAGATTCGAAAAATGCCCATCGGGGCCTTTCTGGAGGCGTGCAGCCGGCTGGAAGATGCGCCGAAAACGGCGCTGCGGCTGCTGTTCCCCGAAAAAAAGGAAGGGGACATTCTGGCGGAGCTGGCCGGGCTGGACAAGGACAAGCTGCAGGAGCTGTTCCTGCGGGCGCTGGCGGTGCTGCCGCGGGAAATGGTGCGGCTGTTCGCCCAGCTGAGCGGTGTGGAAGAACAGGCGCTGCTGGAAGACGCGCGCATCGGGCTGGACGGCCTTGGCGAAATGGCCGAGGCGTGGCTGGAGGTCAACGGGATCGAAAATTTTATCAAAACCATGGGAGCGCTGGGGAAAAGGGCGAGGGCTCTCATGGGCGGAGCGAGCACTGGTTCCAGGGGCTGATCGCCGCGGCGCTGAGCATCGGCATCAGCAAGCGGGAGCTGCTGAACGATTACTACATGGACGAGATCGGGCCGATCTTTGAGGAGTGGAACCGTCTGCATGACCCTGATCGGGAGGAGACGGAGGAAGTGGAGGCGGCGGAGTTTCTCGGCGGCGAAGGAGAATGGCTGGATTGAGGAAAGGAGGGGAGAAAAAAGAATGACGATCGATGAGTTGACCGTCAAAATTACGGTGGCGGCGGAAGAAGCGGAAGCGGCGTTGGATGCGCTGCTGGAAAAGGTGCGGGCGTTTCAGGAAAAAACGGGACTGGCGCTGCAGCTGGATGCTGGCAGCTGGGACAGTCAGTTGGCGGAAACGGGTGAAGGCTTTCAGCAAGCCGGAGAACAGGCGGAGGCACTGGCGGACAAGCTGCGTCAATCGACGGAAACGGCGTTGGCGCACAAAGGGACTTTTGAAGAACTGGGCGGCGAGGCGCAAAAGATTCGAGAAGGGTTCCAGCAAAACGAAAAAAGCGTTCAAGGTCTGGTACGACAGCTGGCAGAGCTGGGCCGTCAGCGGGAAGCGTTGAACCAGCTGAAAAATCTATCCGCCCAGTTGAAAAACTGCGAAAAGGGCGGAGAAGGTTATCGGAAAACATTAACGCAGATCCAGCCGGTGCTGAAGAAGGCGGGAATTTCAACGGAAAATCTCGGCAAGGGCATGGAAGGGCTGGACGATGCGATCACCTCCGCGGAAAAAAGCATGGGCAGCGCTGCAAACGGGATCGCCGGGAAACTGGAAGGCGTGATTCGGTGGGCGGAACAGACGAAGCAAAGTCTGACCATCAGCGGAAGCGTCAACGTGGATACCAGCCCGTCCATTCAGGCGTTAAACGGTTTGATCGCCGCAGCCCAGACTGCTTTGGCGCTGCTGAATGCGCTGGGATTGGGTGGAAGCGCCGGAAAAAGCATCAGCCGCGGCGGAGGCGGCGGGGGCGGGAACAAGGCGGAAGAGGCCGAGAAAAAGGCCGAGGAAGCCCGGAAGAAAGCCCTGCAGGCGGACTACGACCGCATCGAACACCGGCGGCACCTGAACGAGATCAGTCTGGAGGAGGAGCTGGCCGGGCTGGAAGAAATTCGCCGGAAGCACCGAATGACGGCTGAGGAGATCATGGACTGGGAAGAAAAGGTCTATGATCTCAAGAAGGAGATCCGGGAGCGGGACGCGGACAGCATCGACAAGCTGGCGGACGGGGTGGTCTCCGCGCTGGAAAAGCGCTACGAGGCCATGCGGGACGCGGAGATCGAGCGGCTGGACAAGAGCCGGGAGGCGTGGGAGCAGTGGCGGGACGACAGCGTTCAGGCCATTGAAGACCAGATCGCCGCGCTGGACAAGCTGGCCGACACCGAGGACGAGGAGAAAAAGAGCGCCGAGGAGCTGCGGAAGATCGAAAAGCTGCGCCGGGAGGTGGAGTACGAGCAGGACGCGTACAACCGGCAGAAGTTACAGCAGCAGCTGGACGAGACGATGGCCAGCCGGGAGGAACGGCTGCGGAAGCTGGAGCTGAAGCAGCAGAAGGAGGCCCTGCAGGAGGAGATCGAGAAGATCAAGGATCAGGCCTCCGAGAAGATTAGGGAGCTGGACGGGGAGCAGGACGCTATCGAGAGGGCCTACGAGGAGCGGCTTAAGGCCGCCAGCCTGCAGGCCGAGGCCGAAAAGCTGCTGATGACCAAAAGCCAGGACGAGATCATGAACCTGCTGTACGAGTACGTGCCCGAGTATGACGCGCTGGGCAAGAGCATGGGCGAGAAGCTGATGGAGGGCTTTCAAAGCAAGGTGGGAAGCATTGCGGACTGGTTCCGAAATTTCAACGACCAGCTGGCCCGGATGCAGGAGGAGCTGGCGGGCAGCATGAACGCCGCTGCGGGCCGATTCTACGAAAGCCGCCGGGAGACCGCCGGCCAGAGCGGGGCAGGCGGCGCGCCGGTGGTGCAGCAGACGGTGAACTTCTACGAGCCGGTGGAAAGTCCCAGTCAGGTGGCCCGGAGGATGGAGGACGTGAACGACCAGCTGGGGATGATGATGGCGTAGAGCGTTGCGGCGGGATTTCTTTCATGGTAGAAAAAAGTACGGGAAACCGTACCGGTGCAAGGGGCTGTTTCTTTCGCTCACAAGCCGCCATACTGGCGGCGGAAAGAAGGGAAACAGCCTTAAAGAGGGGGCGAAGCCTGCGACGCGCAGCGGGGCAGGCCGAAAATGCAAAGGATTCTTTTTGAAGTACTGAGTGGCTGCCGTTGCCGCCTGTGCGACGTTCATGGGCTGGCTGATGGCAAAAAGAAGCGGCCACGATGGACAAGATCGTGACCGTTAAATCCGCAAAGGGTTAACCAAACAAAACCCTTCGCCGCGTTATGAATACCACAACCGAAGACAAAAAGTCAAACGAAAGCGTCAGGCAGCAGCCGGGCGCTTTTTATGTTGGAAAGGGGGAATCAGTCATTCAGAAACTGATCTACGAGAACCTGCACGGCGAGACGGCCGTGTTTTTTCATGCGCCGTGGGTGCTGTGCCGGGTGAAGGGCGTGGGCATGAGCGACGTGAAGGTAGTGGCGGCGGAAGGGGCCTACCAGCAGGGGGAGAGCATCACCGGCCTGAGGCGGGAAAGCCGGACGGTGAAGGTGACGCTGCACCTGCTGGCCCCATCCCGGCAGGAGATGTACCGGCTGCGGTCGGAGCTGCTGGGAGTGCTAAGCCCGGACAAGGCCTTCGACGGGACGAGGCGGGCAAGGCTCATCTATGAAAACGACTTTGGCCGGCGTTGGACATGGGCCGTGCCGGAAAGCGGGCTGGACTGGGGCGAGCGCAAGCAGAACGCCCAGCCGTCGCTGAATTTGAACTTCCGCTGCGAAAGCCCCTACTGGTACGGCATGACCCGGCAGGAGGCGGTGTTCAGGGCCAGAAAGGCCGGGTTCACTCTGCCCATGAAAATGCCGCTGGGGCTGGGCAGCAAGTCCTTCGTGTGCCAGGTGGACAGCGCCGGGAACGCGGAAGCGCCCGCCGAGATCGAAATCACCGGGGCGGGGGAGATGCCCACGCTGGTGAACGAGTCCACCGGGGAGAAAATTTGTCTGGTGCAGCCTTTGCCCGAGGGGGACACGCTGGTGCTGGACACCGACCCCGCCCGGCTGAGGGTGCGCATCCGCCACGGGGACGGCAGCGAGGAAAACGGCTTCGGCTACCTGAGCCCGGAAAGCTCGGTGGCGGAGTTCGGGCTGCGGCCCGGCGAGAACCTGCTGCACTACGTGCCCCAGGGGGACGGCAGCCGCAGCGTGATCCGGGTGCGGTGGTACGACTGCTGGGAGGGGGTGTGATGATGCATTCCCTGATGATGATGGGGCCGGAGCTGCGGCTGCGGGGCGAACTGCCGCAATACGTGAGCCTGCGCTTCAAACGGTGCTTCTGGGATGTGGGCAGCTTTCAACTGACGGTGAGACGGGGCATGCCCGGCTGGGAAAAGCTGGGACGGGAAGTCGTTCTGTATTTGCTGGAAAGGCCCGAAACGGCGCTGCTGGCGGAGAAGATCACCGTGGACGAGGAAAAGGTGACGGTCAGTGGCGTGCCCCTGAAGGGCCTGTGCAAGCGGCGCATCTGCGTGCCGCAAAGCGTGCAGGGCGACCAGTACGACGGCTTCGGGTGGGATCGGTTCACCGGGGACGCGGAAAGCGCATACCTGCACTATGCGGCGGCCAACCTGACCGACCCGGAGGATGCAAAGCGGAAAATTCCCGGACTGGTGCTGGCGGAGAACCGTCACCGGGGAGCCGTGCTGCCGTGGCAGGCCCGGTTCGACAGGCTGACGGAGGTGTTCGCCGACATCGGCGGCGCTACGGGGCTTGGGTGGGACATCGTGCCTGACCTGAAGGAGCGGGTGCTGCGGTTCGTCGTGCGGGAAGGGATCGACCGGACCACCGGCGGCGGCCGGGCGGTGCTGTCCCGGGAAATGGGCAACGTGGACGGGGCCGGTTGGACGGAGGATTCCAGCGCGGAGGTGGGCACGGTGTATGCCGGAGGCAGCGGCGAGGACGAGAACCGGCTGATCCTCAGCGTGGGAAACACGGCGGAAGGACTAAACCGCCGGGAGGGATGGGCCAGTCTGAATGGAGTCAGCGACACCGATATGCTGCGGCTGGGAGCCGAACGGAAGCTGTCGCCCCGGAAGGACAGCGTGATGGCGGAGCTGATGGACAGCGGCTTTTGTCGGTACGGGCGGGACTACGATCTGGGGGACGTGGTGACGGTGGTGGCCGACGATCGCCAGATGAACGCCCGGCTGACGGCGGTGGAGGAGATTTATGAAAATGGAAAACGGACGCTGCGCGCTACCTTTGGGGAAGGGCCGGTGACGCTGACAGAGCTGATCCGCGACCGGATGCGGGTGAGCATTGCGTAAGGGAGGTATAGGATGTCCAGAGAATTTTACGGCTATTTTGACAGCATCGAAGGGGACGAGCGGGAATATGACGCGGCGCAGTTCGCCCATATCCTGCGGGCCGGGATGGTCAGCGGCGTGACCAGCCATGCCGGAGGCGGGCTGAAGGTGACGGCTCCCGGAACGGGCATGACCACCCGGGCCGGGAAAGGCGGATGCGTGGTAAACGGCTATCTGTTTGTCCTGGAGGACGACGGCGGCAGCGTGAAGAGCTTCACTCACGGGAACGCAGGAGCCGCCGACCGCTGGGATCGGATCGTGGTACGGCTGGATACGTCCACCGAAGCACGAAAAATCACGCTGGAAGTAAAGGAAGGAACGCCGGGGGCGGAGCCTGTGCCGCCGGAGCTGACCCGAAGCGGGAACGTGTATGAGCTTTCGCTGGCCAAGGTGAAGATCCGGGCGGGCGCGGAAAGCATTGAAGCGGCGGACGTGGTGGACGAACGGGGCGACGCTTCCGTCTGCGGCTATGCGGTGCCGGTATGGCTGAAAACGCTGACGGACTTTCAGCCCTCGGAGATGGAGGAACGGCTGGCGGAGCTGGAAGCGTCGGACGGCCAGAAGGCGGCCCCTGTGGCCTTTACCGCCGTGCTGACCGCCTCCGGCTGGACGGGAAGCGCCGCGCCCTACACCCAGACGGTGGTCGTGACCGGCCTGAAGGCCAGCGATGAGGCGATTGCCGATGTGGACATGAGCGGAGCCACGGCAGAGACCTGCGACGGGCTGGCGGAAAGCTGGGCGCTGGTGGGGACGATTGCGACCGCGAATAACCAGATCACGGCCAGGTGCTGGGGAGAGAAGCCGGAGAACGATCTGACGGTCCGGCTGCTGGCACTGCGGGTCGGAGAATAGGAGGAACAGGAATATGGGACAGTGTTATATCGTCCGCCGGGGCGGGTTCAGAAAAAGCGTGCCCATCCTGAAAGCGGAGTATCCGGCGGATCTGGAGGTGTGGGGAGACGGCGGGAGCGCCACGTTCAAGGTGGAGATCGAGAAGGCGGGCAGACCGTCCGCCTGCATGTACCAGTGGTATCGGAACGGGACGCTGGCAAGCTGGGCTACGGGGCCTGCCTGCACGTTTTACAATCTTTCACAGGTCGCCACCCATTCTGTTTACTGCGTCGTGACCAACGCGGCGGGCAGCGTGATCAGCCGGACGGCTACGTTAAAGGTAAAAAGGCCTACCATGACCTACACCTATACCGGCGAGAGCGAGCGCATTGACGACGGCGACGGCAACTGGCGGGTGAAGCTCAAGTCCTCCGGTGTGTTCACGATCACAGAGCTCGGGAAAGACTGGGACGGAGCGCTGGATATTTTTGTAGTTGGCGGTGGCGGAGCTGGAGCAAGCGGCAATCAGGCACTTGTTAACTCGTATCCGAATGGTGCTGGCGGCGGCGGAGGAGGCGGAGGCTACACCCTAACTGAGCATGCCGCCTATATCCTCACCGGACAGACGTATAATGTCACCATCGGAGATGGCGGAGCCACGAATAATGTAAACGCCGAAAACAAAACAGCCGACACGCAAGTGGGCGGAGACGGCGGTTATAGCCGATTTGCTGACTTGGCAAAGGCGAGTGGCGGTAAAGGCGGAGCAAAAAACGGCGGTGCTGGCGGATGCGGAGGAGGAGGCGCTGCTTATACGACCACGGATGTAAGCCCTCGTGCTGGTTACGGAGGCAACGGCGGCAGTAATGGCAACGACGGCAGCAAAGGATTTAGCGGAGCGACCGGAGTCGATGGGACAGGTGGAGGCGGGTATGGAACGACCACCCGCGAATTCGGTGAGTCCACCGGCGATCTGTACGCTGGCGGAGGAGCAGGATGCGGATACAACCGCAACGACAATAGCGGCAGTGGCGGAAACGGTGGCGGCGGCCAGAGTGCCTACATCACCTGGAATGGGACTGGAACGGCTCCTGACCAAGCAGCGACCGCCGGTGAGGCAAATACTGGAGGAGGTGGCGGAGGAGGCTTGTGGTCTGGTGGTTCTGTCGGCGGAGGCAAGAAGGGCGGCTCGGGCATCATTGTGATTCGAAATACTCGGAACCAGCCTGTTGTCATTACGCAGCAGCCGCAGGATGTTTCTGCAGCCGAAAACGCCAATGCTGTTTTTACGGTGGCTGCCAGCGGCACGGGACTGACGTACAAGTGGCAATTCCTGGCTGCAGATAATCCTTACGCCTGGGCTGATACTTCGGCGGCTGGACATAACACCGATACCCTGACGGTACAGGCGCTGGCCTATCGGAACGGCTACAAGTACCGCTGCATTATTACCAACGCCGACGGCGTAAAGACGACCAGTCTGCCCGCTGCACTTGCCATTGCGGAATAAGGAGTGTGAGAGCATGCAATACGCGATCATTGAAGAAGGAATCGTCGAAAATGTGATGGTTCTGTATCCGAGCAACGCGGCGGACTTCCCGGAGGCCGTGTTTTGCGGGGAGCTGCCGGTAATGATCGGCGATACCTACGATGGGGAGCATTTCTATCGCAATAGCGAGCAGGTGGTTGTCCCGCAACTGCGTTCTTCGGAAGAGATGGAGGACATGCAGGCGGCGCTTGAGATACTGGGGGTGACGGTGAATGGGTAAATATCTGGAAGCGGCTCTGCGGGTGAAGCCGGTCCTTCAAAAGGCGGCGCAGAGCCTTGGCGATGAGGATGCGCTGAAGGTGCAGGGCATTTATCCCACGTGGGCGGAGCTGGTAGAACTGGGCAGCGTAACGGCGGAAGCTGGATACAAGTTCACCCACGAGGGAGAGCTGTACAAATGCGTGAATGCGAATCCGACGTTCCAAGGAGACTGGGTCCCGGGCGTAGGGACGGAAAGCATCTATACGCGGATCGACGAGACCCACGCGGGAACGCCGGACGATCCCATTCCCTACAAGGGGAACATGGAGCTGGTAAGCGGTCTGTATTACAGTCAGGACGGCGTTGTGTACAAGTGTACCCGCGATACCGGTATCCCGGTGCATAACGCGCTGGCTGATCTGGTGGGGATCTATGTGGAGGCAGTGCAATGAAACCAACGGGAAGGATGGCGGCCGCCGCAGCGGCGGCGCTGGCCCAGAGCTATCACAGTTATCAGGAGATGGACTGTCAGGCGCTGATGGAACAGGCCGTGCGGAACGTGGGCGGCAGCATGGACTACCGGGGCAGCAACGACATGGCCCGCAATGCGGCGTGGCTGGGGACCCTTGAAAACGCTCAGGCCGAGGGAAGGCTCGTGCCGGGAGCGCTTCTTTTTATCCATGAAGAGGGGGAAAGCGGTCTTCCGGCCCGGTATCAAGGGGACGGGCTGGGGGATTTCTCCCATGTGGGAATGTACGTGGGGGAGGACGCTCTGACGGACACAGACAAGCAGGGAAAGCAACGGAAATGCAACGTGGTACACAGCTCCCAGAGCATGGGCCGGGTATGCGGCTCCACGCTGCGGAACGGGTGGACGCACGTGGGCTGGGCCAAAGAGATCGACTACGGCGTGGAGGCTGCGCCGGGCGTGTCGCTGGGGGCGGAGATCGAGGGGGACAGCCGTACCGGCGGAGCGGAACCGGTGCTGGGAGACGCGAAGAGCGCTTTTTCGGCGGTAGTGCGCACACCCGACGGGAATCCGGTCAAGCTGCGGAAACGGGCCAGCCAGTCGGAGAAGCTTTATTGGAAGGTACAGAATGGCGAGACGGTCATCGTGGAGCGGCAGCGGGACGACTGGTCTCTGGTCGTGGCCGCCTGCACCGACGGCGTGCGCCGCCGGGCATGGATGATGAGCCGGTATCTGACGGCGGAATAAATGAGGAGGCATAGCCGTGGAGGCTTTGACGGAAAACAATCTGCTGGTTGCACTGATCGTGGCGGCCGCGATGATGGAGCTTATCAATCTGATCGGAAAAACCATTGATACCTTCCGGGAGTGGCGCAGACCTGCGGAGGAAAATGATTCGGATGTTCGGAGACGGCTGAATACCTGCGAAAGAAAGCTGGAACAGGATTTCGAGCAGCTTCAGGACGTGCGCAACGGTCAGCGGGAGCTGTGCTTCGGGGTACAGGCACTGCTGAATCATGAGCTGCACAACGGGAATGCGGACGAAATGGCCCATGCGTCCGAAAACATCAACAAGTGGCTGGTGGGCAGAAAGTAAAATGGCCTGCGTCAGAAGAAAGGTTTGCAGGCGAAAAGGGAGGAAAAGAACGTGAAAATCAACTGGACGGTTCGACTGAAAAACAAGGTATGGCTGGCGACGGTCATCAGCTTCATCGTCAGCACGGTGTACCAGTGGCTGGGGTATTTCGATATTGCCCCGGTGGTGACGCAGGACGCGGTGATTCAGCTGGCATCGGCGGTTTTGCAGGTGCTGTCCCTGCTGGGGCTAATCGTGGATCCTACCACGGCGGGAGTGGCGGACAGCGAGCGGGCGATGGAGTATGAGACGCCGTATCAGGCCAAAGCGGAGGAATGACCGGGCAGAAACGTTGACGGAAACGGTCAGGCAGGTGAAGCATTTGTAAAACTGGCGCAGCGGCCCTTTGCAAAAGGCATTTTTCGTGGATATAATAAAAAGGGAGGGATGCCGGATGAAGCGAGCGTGCCGCTGGGCCGTCTGCGTTGGAATGGCGCTTTTCCTTCTGCTGGCGGGATGGAAAAGCCCGGGAAAAGCGGAAGAAAAAATACAGGCGTATTTTTTGAATGTGGGAAAGGCGGATGCGATCCTGCTGCGTCTGGACGGGCAGGATTATCTGGTGGATACGGGCAGCAAGGACAGCTACGGCCAGATGGAGGACGCACTGCGGATGCTGGGCGTGGAGCGGCTGGCAGGCGTGGTGATTACCCACACGGACAAGGATCACACAGGCGGACTGAAAAAGCTGCTGAAAAGCGAAATCGTCGTAGAACGAGTTTATGCCGGGAAGCTGCACAACGAAAAAAGCGGTGGAGACCATCCGGCCTGCAGTGCCGCGGAAAAACGGAATGTTCCGTTTACATGGCTCAGCGCCGGAGAACAGCTTCAGGCCGGACGCTGCGTTTTGGATATTCTGGGGCCGCTGACACGAGACGAAGAGGATGAAAACAACAATTCTCTGGTCGTCAATGTGCGAACGCCGGAGGGAAATATATTACTGGCGGGCGACATGACCCAAATCGAGGAAGAAGAACTGCTGGATGCGGGAACGATCCCGCAGGCGAAGGTGCTGAAGGTCGGTCATCATGGACGGGACGACGCTACGGGGAGGCGGCTGGTCGCGGCAGTCCGACCGCAATGGGCGGTGATCTCCACCAGCAGTCAGGAACGGCCCGACACCCCGGCGGCGCAGGTGATGGAAACGCTGGCGCTGTTTCAGGTGAAAACGGCGGTGACGCAGGAGACGCAGGTGGGCGTTCTGGTGGAACTGGAAGAACAGAACGTTGCCGTCTGGCGGGTGGACTGGGATGGAAAGCACCCCATTGAAAACGGAACATAGGATGACCTGACGGGAGAAATCCCGCCGGGTCATTTTTGACTGTAAGGAGGAATGCTTATGCCCTGTACGCCCTCCAGACCCTTTCCGCCGCCTCGTCCGCCCGGATACCGTCCGCCGTCTTCCTGCCCGCCGCCGCCCAAACCCTGCCGCGGCGGAACGGAAAGCGCGCTTTTGCCGAAGGTAGCCGCGTGGGAACGCTGCCGGATCCCATGCCTTTCTACGGAGCTTCGGCTGGAAGGGCTGCCCTGCTGCGCCGAGGGGCCGTGCCGTCTTCTGATGGTGCAGCAAAGCGGCGCGCAGCCATGGTGGGAACCTGCGGAGCAGCCGTGCGGAGAACACCGAATGCACATCCGCGTGTGCATCCCGGTGTGCTGTCAGGTGATGGACGCCTGCGAACGCCTGCACAGCGCATCTGCCGTGGTGAAGGTAGAAGCCGCGCTGCGGCTGGGCTGCCCGCCGTCCGAATGCTGGCGGTATCAGTTGCTGTTCATTCCGTATGTGCGGCTTCTGGATGCGGAGTGCTCCGGAGAATGCAGCGTGTTCCGCGCCCGTTTGGAGGTGCAGCTGGAATGGTATCAGCTGCGTCCAGAGGTGTGCGGCATGCGTCGCCCGGAACCGTCCTGCCCGGAGCTGCCGCTGTATCCGCCGCCCATTCAGCCCGGGTATCCCTGCGGCTGCGAGCCCGGCTGGCCAAGACAGAGGTAAAAAGAAAAAAGGGCACTGCCGGCGCAGAAGCGGACGGCAGTGCTTGTTTTTGGATAGAAAAAATGGAATGAAGCTCAGAGCGGTCGGACAGGATCGTGTTTGGTTTGCAGCCAGACACGCCGGGTTCGGGCAATCAGATCCGAAATGGTTCCGCAGCCGAAATCCGCTACTGCAGTGCGAACGGTATCGTGAAGCGGCTCCGTCCAGCGGGGATCAATAGCGGATCGACCGGCGGCGGCTCCTACAATGCTTCCGGCTGTGCCAGCATTGCAGTCCGTGTCCGTGCCGCAAAGGACGGCGGTAGTGATCGTGCGCGTATAGTCCAGCTCTCCATGAAGCAGCGAAAGAACGACAAAGCTGAGATTGTTTACAGTGCCGCCGAAGGGAAGATGGCCGTAGCGTTCGTAAATGGCTCGGCAGGTTTCTTCCCATTCATGGGTTCCAGCATAGTGCCGGCGAACGAAAAAGACCGCTTCCGCCAGTCTGGAGCGGGCGGGAACAACAGAAAGCCCCGCATCCAGAATCTGATCTACCGAGACGTTTTCCCCGAAGGCGGCACTGATGCAGGCTGCAACAAACATAGCGCCATACAGACCGTTTTTGGTCAGGGTCAGCCGATTGGCATTCCGGGCAAGAAGAGCGGCGCGGCGCGGGTCGCCGGGACTGATGTAGCCCCAGAAGTCGGCGCTGATCTGACCGTCGATGCACTCACGGAAAGGGTTCTGCATCAGACGGATCTCCGGCAGCAGGCGGGGCAGGTCGGCGGTCTCGCTCAGACGAACCAGATGATAATAGGCCTGACGCGAGGAACACCAGAGCCAGTGATAAGGAACCTGATCGAGAAGCCTGTTGCCCAGGTCCTCCAGTGTAAAGTCAAGCCCATGTTTTTCCGCCAGAAGCAGGGAGAGAATGGTATAGTGAATATCGTCGTCCGGCTGCACATAGGCCACGTGACCGCGGGTGGAAGGAATGCAGTCCTCCCGAAGCCGGAGGTTCAGGCTGGGTGAATATTCCGGTACCCAGTCATTTAACGGATAAGCATCTACGCTTTCCAGATACTCCCGGATTTTTTGGTTGTCGAAGCCCATTTCCAGAGGTTTGCCCAGCAAAACGGCGGCACAGCGGCCATACCATGCGCCCTGAAGCCGCTGCTCATAATTTTTTTCCTGAAAGAAGACCGACGGTGCTGAAGCGGCCTGCGCAGCGAAGATCTGATCGACATCGTCCGGCTCCACGTAAGGATAATCCGGACGCAGGCCCTTTTCCCGGACAGCCCAGAGCTTCTCATAGGCCGCCTGCCAACAGGATTCGTCTTTCAGGCCGCTTTCCTGCGAGCGGCCGGCAATGGGAATATAACGGGACTGCTCCGCGGGGGCGTCTCCTACGGGATAACCTTCCTCACGAAGCTGCTGATACTCCTCTAAAAACAGATTTTTCCAGCTGGTTGCGCCCGGCATAGGGATCCCTCCTGTCTTTTTATAGTCACTATGATAATGATTTCGCCATTTTTTGCACGGTAAATTATTGACGGCCCCTATGGAAAAAATTGACCGCTTTGAAAAGAAAGGTTGATTTTGAAAAGGTTCCTTGATTATAATAGGCTTCAAAGAGGAAACCGGTTGAAACGGAAGAGAGAAAGACGGAGGGAAAACCAATGAAGACTGGCCTGATAGAAAAATACTTTGCGGATTTTGCGCGCGACGACGAGGAACTGTACGTTCGAGATATTCCCAATGCCGCTGCGACGGAATGGGCGGAAAACAATATTCCGCTGTTTGCCTGCAGCCGCCGGGAGCTGGAAAAGAACTATTATTTTCGCTGGTGGACTTTCCGCAAGCATCTTTTTACGACCTCGGAGGGAAGACTGATCAGCGAATTTCTTCCGCAGGTGCCATGGGCCGGCAAATATAATACCATCAATTGCGCGCTGGGCTTTCATCTCCGGGAGGCACGCTGGCTTCGAAACGAGCGGGCGCTGACGGAAAACTACCTTCGTTTCTGGCTGGAAGGAAGCGGAGACGTGCAGTCTTACAGCTGCTGGATTGCGCAGACCGTTCTGGATGTGTGCGACGTGTTTGGAAACGAAACGCTGCCGGGCGAGCTGCTTCAGCCGCTGATGGATTTTTATGAGCAGCGGGAAAAAACTCATCTGCATGCCTGCGGTCTGTTCTGGTCCGACGACGACCGGGACGCCATGGAGGATTCCATCAGCGGAAAGGGGCTTCGGCCGACGCTGAACAGCTATATGTACGCAAACGCCAGAGCTATCGCCATGATCGCCCGAAAAAACGGACGGGAGGAAACGGCGCGTCTGTATGAGAAAAAAGCCGACGGGCTGCGCAAAAAAATCCTGGATTATTTGTGGGACCCCAAGGATCGGTTTTTCAAGGTGATCCCGCTGGATTCCGTGCGGGATGAATGGAAGTTTCATTCTTTCGAGGACGTGCCCCGGGAACGGAATGCGATAGAGGAAATCGGGCTGATCCCGTGGCAGTTCCATCTTCCGGACGAAGCGCATGCGGCGGCGTTTGAACGGCTGAAGGATGAAAAGTGCCTGAAGGCGCCTTACGGCCCTACAACAGCAGATCAGAGCCACCCGCGCTTTATGTATCCGGTCGATCATGAATGCCTGTGGAACGGCCCGGTCTGGCCCTTTGCCACCACGCAGACCCTGCTGGCCGCCGCCAATCTTTTGCAGGATGGAAAGGCCAACGGCTGCTTTACCCGGCAGGACTATCTGGAGCTTCTGGAGACTTATGCACGCAGCCATTGCCGAAAAACGGCGGACGGCCGGGTGATCCCATGGATCGACGAGGATCAGGATCCCTATACGGGCGAATGGATCAGCCGGAGGATTCTGGAAGAAGCAGGCTGGCCCGAAAAAATCGGCGGATACGAGCGCGGGAAGGATTACAATCACTCCGAATTCTGTGACCTGGTCATTACGGGCTATTGCGGCGTTGTGCCCAAGGAAAACGGCAAAGTGAAAATTCAGCCGCTGTGCGGAAAAAACGATTGGTTCCGGTTGGAGCAATTGCCGCTGCACGGCCGGCTGGTGACGATCCAGTACGACGGGGAGGGCAGCCGCTTCGGAAGCGCCGGGCTGCGGGTAGAAGCGGACGGAAAGGAAATTTATGCTTCCGCCGGACTGGAAGCGGCGGAATTGGAACTGTAAAGTTATGAAAAGCATCAAAACCAGAATCATTCTGCTGACCCTGCTGTGCACGGTCCTGGTCGGAACGGTTTCCAGCGTTTTTCTATATTGCTATATTTCTCAAAGCCAGATGGACGCTTATCGGGAAACGGCACAGCAGCTTTTGAAAAAGGATGCAAATAATGTAAACGACTATCTGCGGGAATTGCAATCTCTTTGTCAGGCCACGTTTCTGGACAGCAGCCTTTCTTCTTATATTCAATTTGAGCGGAACACGCTGACCGCACAGAGATATACGGAAGGGCTGCTGCGGCAGCTTTGCCTCGGACACAAGGAAATAGAAGTCATTTACCTTTATATTCCCAGTATTCAGCTCCTGTACACCGTCCCGAGGATCAGCATCAGCACGGTGCAGGTAAACCGGCAGGCGGAAGCGGCGGACTGGTACCGCCGCGCCATGGAGAGCCAATCGCTGACCACCCTTCTGCCTGTCGGAAAACGGGAGAATATTTCCCCGGGTGTGGTCAATATTCAGACGGATAATTTCTTTACGCTGACCCGGAGCATGCGCAACGCCGCAGGAACGGAATGCCAGGCCATGCTGAGCCTGCAGGTGAACCCCGATCGACTGATCTCCCTTTTGTCCATCCCTGAGGAAAGCCGGGAGGCGGTGGCAATCTCCGATACGGACGGAAGGATATTTTATGCCTCCGAGCCTATGGAGCTGGAAAGCCTTCGCAGCGGAGAGCCGCTGCAGATGAACGGAATCCAGTATCTGGTGCTGAAGGAAAAAACCTATGCGGAAATGACGATCTATAAGGCGATCCCGCTGGATACGTTTTCTCAGGCGGCCAGCAGGAGCGTAACGGCCTACATTCCGCTGTTGATGGCGTTTATGCTGTTTTTGATGCTGACATTGATGGCGGTGATGGAGCACAGCGTGATCCGACCGCTGCAGAAGATGGCGGACGTGATGGCGGGAGCCAAAGAAACCCAACATTTCCCAAGTCTGGCTGCAAACCGCAAGGATGAGATCGGTCTGCTTGCCAGAACCTATAACGAGATGTCGGAGAACATCGAACAGCTCATCAACGCGGACTACACCAACCGGCTGATGGTGAAAAACGCGCAGGTAGCCGCCCTGCGGGCGCAGGTCAATCCTCACTTCATGAACAATCTGCTGCAGTCCATTGGAACACTGGCGCTGGAAAACGGAAACATGGACGTTTATACTGCAATCACCATGTTGTCCGAATTGATGCATTACACCTACCGCGGCGATTTGAAGACGGTTCCGCTGGATACGGAGCTGGAATATATGGAACGCTATATCGCCGTACAGAAGATTCGTTTCGGGGATGCACTGCGTTATCGGACGGAAATCGAGCCTGCATTGATGAGCGTGCCGGTGCCGAACATGATCCTGCAGCCGCTGATTGAAAATGCCATCAACTACGGCTTTCGGGCCGGCGTCCGGGAACTGAACATCTGTCTTCGGGCATTTCGAAGGGACGGCTGGCTGCATCTGCTGGTAACGGACGATGGACGAGGCATGCAGCCGGAGCAATTGAAAAAAATCCGCGAAGAGTTGAGCCAGACCCGGAACATTGATTCCTTTGGGGAGCATATCGGTCTGAAAAACGTCTATCTGCGCCTGTATCTGACCTTTGGCGAGCAGATGAACATGAGCGTCGAAAGCCGGTTGATGGAAGGAACTCAGGTGGAAATGAGCTTTGCCGTGATGGAATGGAAGGAGGAAGCCGAATGTATTCCGCATTGATCGTGGACGACGAGGCGTTATCCCGCAAGGCGCTCCGTATGCTGGGCTGCTGGAAGGAGATCCAGGTGGATCGGCTGTATGAGGCTTCTTCGGTGGATGAGGCTGTAAAGACCATCGAGGAGCATTCCCCGGATATTATCGTAACGGATATGAGTATGCCCGAAAAAAGCGGCGTGGAGCTTTTACAGAGCATTGCCCGGGAAAATTACGAGCCATTCGTGCTGGTGGTCAGCGGATACACGGATTTCGAATACACCCATCAGGCTATTGTGTCCCGCGTACAGAACTATTTGCTCAAACCCGTGAATCCGCTGGAGCTGAATCGAAACCTGCAGGAAGTATTCAACCGGCTGGAAAGCAGAAAGGCTGATGCGGGAGAGGAGCTTTACCAGGAGGAAACGGAGCCGTCTGTTGCCGAAAAGATCCACCAGTATGTCTCCCAGAATTATGCTGAGAATATTACGCTGGATCTGCTGGCCGGACAGTTCTTTGTTTCCAAGGAGCATATTTCCCGTTCGTTCAAAAAGCGCTATGGGATCACGCTGTTTGAATATCTGAATAACTACCGGCTGGAATGTGTCTGCCGCCTGCTGACGGCTTCCCATCTGTCGCTGGAGGAAATCAGCGTCCGCTGCGGCTTTAATTGCAGCAATTATCTGCGGAAGGTATTCAAAAGGCGTTACGGGCTGACGCCCAGCGAGTACCGGCAGCGGAATGGAAACGGTTCCAACGGGTCAATATAGGCGTGGCAACAGATCAATAGCGTACCTTTTGTAAAATGCCGCCATAAGTATAATAGAATCATACAAAACACTTGAGAACTGGAGGGTTCCAAATGAAAAAACGGTTGATCGCACTCTTCATGGTTCTGGTATTCTGCATGGCCAGCGTTGGCGCTGTGGCGGAGACGGAAGTCGTCTGGGAGCAGTTCCAGATTGAAGCTGCCGACGCAGTGGCGCAGCTGGTGGCGCTGTATCAGGAGCAGCATCCCGACGTGAAAATCACTGCGGATGTGAATGGCACGAACCTGTCTGAGGTCCTGAAGGCCATGTTCTCTTCCGGCGACATCCCGGAAATCTTCATGACGGAAGGCTACAACAATATGCTGACCTATGAGGATTATCTGCTGGATCTGTCGGATCAGCCTTTCGTGGAAAAACTGGTAGAGGCTGCCAAGCCCTGCATTACTACGGAGGATGGTACGGTCGTCGGCCTGCCCGTGACCTTCCAGAGCGAGGGAATCTGCTACAACAAGGCGATTTTCGAGCAGTACGGTATCGAAGTGCCCACCACTTATTCCGAACTGGTCGCCGTATGCGAAAAGCTGCAGGAAAACGGCGTTACGCCTTTTGTGAATGAATTCAAGGACGACTGGCTGCTGGGTCAGTATCTGGCCATCGCCGGGTATGCGATGATCCCCGATACAACTGAATTCACCCAAAAGCTCTACAAGGGCGAGGAAAAGTTCGCCGGCAACGAAAAGATGCTGCGTTCCTTCGAATTGCTGGATCTGATGGTCAAGTATGGTCTGGATGATCCGCTGAGCTACGGCTGGAACGAAGCCTGCACCGCGTTTGCGCTGGGCGAAGCGGCCATGATTTTTGAGGGCGAATGGATCTGGGGCACGCTGGAGGGCATCGACCCCACCATGAGCGTCGGCATGTTCGCTGTTCCCGTCAGTGAAACGGCTGCTGAAAACAAGATCGCTACGGATGTGAACGGCGTCTGGCATGTAGGCAAGGGCAGTGAAGCACAGGATGTGGCGGTCGATATTCTGAACTGGATGGCGACCGATGAAGGCGCGAAGGATATTCTGCTGAACGTTTACCATGTGACCCCCGTATTCCAGGGCTGGGAGTATGTTTCTTCCAATCCTCTGGCGGACGACGGCTACGTGGAAATGACCAAGAACAACGTCAATCCCTGGCCCTGGCCCACCTGGCCGGAGAGCTTCCGCGGCGAAGCCGGTAAGCTCTATCAGGAATACCTGCTGGGCAACATGACCCGCGAGCAGGTTCTGGAAGGCATGGATACCCTGTGGGCGAAGCTGGCGCTGAACTAAGCGTCCGCGGCACGGAGGGAGCCGCTGCTCAGGCGGCTCCCTTTCTTTATCCATCGGTATCCGCAAAAAAGAAATTCGTCCGTCAAGGTTCAGCAGAAAAGGCGTTTTCGACGCGTTTTCGGAAAGGGAATCCAGATGAAAGAAAAAAAATACGTTTATTGGATGTTTGTACTTCCGGTGCTGATTTTATATACAATCTTTTTCATCATTCCGGTCGGTATGTGCTTTTCCTATTCCATGCTGGACTGGACCGGCGTGGGAAAAAATTCGACCTTTGTAGGCCTGAACAACTATATCCGGCTTTTTCAGGATCAGGATTATCTGAACGCGTTCTGGTTCAGCACCCGTTATGCTGTGGTAACGGTGATCCTTTCCAATGCTCTGGCCATCCTGGTGGCACTTTGGGTGACCTCCAAGCTGAAAACTCAAAACTTCGTGCGCACCTGTTTTTTCCTGCCCAATATCATCAGCGGCATCGTAGTGGGCTTCGTATGGGCCTTTCTGTTTAACCAGGGTTCCAAGACTTTGTATTCCATGACGGGACTTTCCTTTTTCAAGATCAAGTGGCTATCGGATCCGACGAACAGTTTCTGGGCCACCGTGATCGTCAGCCTGTGGCAGAGCGTTGGTTACTATATGCTGATCTATATCTCCGGCCTGAACAGCATCGACCGGGTCTATCTGGAAGCGGCGGCCATTGACGGAGCCAATGCGTTTCAGAGATTCCGCCATGTAACGCTTCCCCTGCTGATGCCCTCTATTACCATCAATCTGTTCCTGACGCTGGCGGGGGCGTTCCGGCTTTTCGATATGAATGTGACGCTGACCAACGGAGGCCCCGGTCGTTCGACAGTCGGCCTGGCGCTGGACGTCTATAAGGATCTGTTCAGCAATAACCAGATGGGTTACGGTTCCGCCAAAGCGGTAGTGCTTTTGCTCGTGGTGATGCTGATCACTGTAGGGCAGGTCTGGTTCACCAAACGCAGGGAGGTGCAGATGTGATGAAAAAGCGCCGTATTCGACCCGGCCGACTGATCGTGGAGGCGCTGAGCGTGCTGGCGGGACTCATCATGCTGGTGCCGGTCTATATTGTACTGGTCAATGCTTTCAAACCCTATAAGGAAATTCTGACACGGACCTTCCGCCTTCCCCAGAGCTTTTATACCGAAAACCTGACCTATGTGTGGACGCAGATGAACTACGACCGGATCCTGCTGAACACGATTTTCTGCGTGGTGGCGGTGGTTTGTCTGGCGGTGGTACTCAGCGCCATGTGCGGGTACAAGCTGTCCCGGGCCAACGATAAGAAGAGCAAGTGGATTCTGAATCTGCTGCTGGTCTCCATGATTATTCCCTTTCAGAGCATTATGCTGCCGGTCTATAAGATCGCTTACAAAATGGGCTTTGGCGACAGCCTGATCGGATATGTGATCGTACTGGTGCCCCTGTATGCGCCTTTTGCGGTATTTGTCTATCATGGGTTTATCAAATCGATTCCCGTAGCGTTGGAGGAATCCGCTATTATTGATGGCTGCGGGCCTTTCAGGGTATTCTTCTCCATTGTTTTTCCGTTGATGAAAACCTCAACGGCCAGCATCGTGGTGCTGTTCGCTCTATGGGTATGGAACGACTACACTTTCCCCAGCCTGATCCTTCGCTCGAATAATATGAGGACGCTGACTTCGGCGGTCTACGCCTTCTTCTCTTCGTACTATACGAGATGGGATTATGGCCTGGCTTCTCTGACACTGGCCATTCTGCCGATTACGCTTTTCTTCGTGTTTATGCAGCGCTATTTTATCAGCGGTATCGTTTCCGGCGCCGTAAAGGGTTAAACGCGCTGAGGGACTGTGCCGCCCGTGCCCCGTCCGTTTCGGACGGGGCTTTTTACATTGCTTACAATAGAAAGGTTTTCCCGCTGACCAGAAGGCTTTCCGCCGCTGCTGCCGGAAGACGGGTGCATTGACAAAGCAGAACGGATGATTTACTATAGAATAGGATTCGAATGTTAATCGCTCAATGGAGGCATGGAAATGAACCATTGGAAGCACATCAGAAAATATGGATTGCTGGTCGCTCTGATCTGCGCGGCGTTTTGCTTTTGCCTTCCGCAGGCTCAGGGGGCGGAACTGGGGTCTTTCAGCGGAAAGGTTTTTGAGGACCTGAACAACGACGGCGTCATGGATGAAAACGATCCGGGCGTGGCGGGCGTGACGCTGCGGCTGGTCGGGAAAAAGACCGGGCAGACCTATGAGCTGGTGACGGATGAAACCGGCCTGTTCACCTTTACAGATCTGCCGAAGGATCGCTATGTGTTTACGGCAGAACTGCCTGAGGGCCTTTTGTATGCCCGGTATTCCCGAACGGGCGGCAACCTGCGCAGCGTGTTTTCCGGCGAAACCCTGGTGCGGGAATTTCCCGTGGGGCAGGGCGAGGCGGTCACGGACAAAAACGTGGGCGTGATCCAGAAGGGCGCGCTGACGGGCATGGCCTTTTTGGATCTGAATTACAATGGCTATTATGACGAGGGCGAACCCGGCTATGCTCACGTCACCGTGGAAACGATCAAAATCAGCAACGGCGAATCCATGGGCAAAACAGAGACGGACGACGATGGCAGCTTCCGACTGGAAGGGTTGCGGGGCGGGGACTACCGGCTGCGGATCATTTTGCCGGACGACGGCAGCATTTTCACCATCGTGCCGGAAAACGGCGGAGAGAACGCCAACGGGGCCGCTCAGCGCTATTCCCGCCGGGAAAGCGCCATCGAACCCCTGACCCTGCAGAGCGGGGGAGAGGCTTCCGCACTGGTGGGCGTGGCCATGGGCGCGAAGATCCGCGGCACGGTGTTTCAGGACGCGGACTATAACGGCCAGCTGGATCAAAAGGAAAAGCGAATCTCCGGCGTGCAGGTGCAGGCGGTGGATGAAAGCGGCAGCGTTGCGGCGACGGCCACGACCAATGCCGACGGCAAGTATGCGCTGGACGGCCTGATGCCCGGAATGTACACGGTAGAATTCAAGCGGGTCTCCGGCATGGGCTTTACCCGCCTGCGGCCGGAGTTGGACGGCGGCAGCTGGGTGGTGGAGCTGCTGGACGGTTTCGGCAAAACGGAGCCTATGGAAGTGACCATGGGGGCGCTGATCGACCAGATCAACGCCGGAATGCTGCCGGCTTCTACTGTTGCGGGACAGCTTTTCCATGATGCGAACGATAACGGCCTGTGGGACGACGGCGAAACCGGCATGGCCGGCGCGACGGTGCGGCTTTTGTCCGAGGACGGAGAAACCGACTGGACGCGCACGGTGGATGAAAACGGCGATTTTCTGTTTGACGGCGTGATGCCGGGCAATTATCAGGCGATCTATCAACTGCCCGAACATGCCGTCATGGCGCGAACGGCTGAAAACGGCAATACCCAGAGCGAGACGGAAACGGCCTCGTTCAAGGTGGAAATGGGCACCAGCAGCCAGCTTCCGCTGGCGGGCGCGGTGGAACTGGGCAGTCTGGACGGCGTCATCACGGCGGACGGAAATGGTCAGGCGCTGGCGGGCGCGTTGATCACGCTGACTCCCGACCGGGCTTCCGCCGAGGAAGCAACCGCGCAGACCGGTGCGGACGGCAGCTTCCGGCTGGAAAATCTGCGGCCTGCTCAGTACCGGCTGACGGTCGAACTGCCCGAAGGATGGATCTTCAGTGGAAAGACCGGCATGGAGCTGACTTTTGCCGCGGCGCAGCAGCAGACGCTTTCCATTGGATGGCCGTCGTTGGTCAGCCGGGAAACGCTGGAGATCGGCGCGGTCAAGCCCGCAGCCGTCAGCGGCGAGCTATGGCTGGACGAGAACAAGGACGGCGTGCGGCAGGCGGACGAGCAACGACTGAGCGGCGTGACGCTGGAACTGATCAACCCCGTCACGGGCAACCGGGCGGCGGCTGCTGCCAGCACGGAGAATGGCTTCCGTTTCGACAACGTGCGGCCCGGCACATATCTGCTGCGGTTTGAACTGCCTGCGCAGGCGGAAACCGCCGGGGAAAGCGACGCTTCGTTCCGGCAGAACGGCAGCCGGATGGAAATGGCGAATCTGAACGTCAAAGAAGGAGAAGAGATCACCGGGATCAGCGCCGGGCTGGTGTCCAGAACCAGCATCGGCGGTAAGCTGGCGCTGCATTTGGAAAGCGGCGAATCCCCGGTGGCGGGAGTGGAGATCCGGCTGTATCAGGCCGGAAGTGAAAACGTCCTGCAGACGGTCACGACCGGCGAAGACGGTTCCTATCGCTTCGACGGCCTGTGGCCGGGGGAATACGAGATCGAAAGCGAGCTGCCCGCCGGGATGATCTTCGTCCGGCAGAATGATCCCAATTTTGAAAGCGGCGCGACCATCGTGGAAAGCTCGAACGAGACTACGGGCCGCAGCGGCGTTTTGGTGCTGGAAATGGCCAAACACCGCCTGAAGGAAAACATCTGGTTCATCGAACCGGCCAAGGTGGGCGATCAGGCGTGGCTGGATGGAAACGGCAACGGGCTGATCGACGGCGGCGAACGGCTGCTGCCCGGCGTGAAGGTGTCCCTGTGGATGGACGGCGCGAAGGCCTATGAGACCGAGACGGATGCAGCCGGGTATTATCTGTTCGATCAGGTCTATCCCGGAACCTACACTCTGCAGGCGGAGGCATACCCGGAGCTGGACATTGCTCAGAGCGTGGAAGGGCTGCGTCTGATTTCCAGTTGTTTGACCTCTGGCGATGGAACGCAGGCCCGGAGCGAGACGTTCCGGGTGGAAAGCGGTTCCGTCCGTACGGATTTCAAGCTGGGCTACGTGCTTCGGGCGGGCGAAAGCCTGCCGGAGGGACTGGCGGATGAGCCTGAACGGGACTGGACGGAAAGCTATCAGAAATATCAGGATATTCTGGGCCAGCAGCGCTGACCGTATCACACGAAGGAGGCGTCTTCCATGGAGAAGGCCAAGGTTTATTTTACGGATTTTCGCACGCCCTACGGCGGGGACACCATGCCCGGAAAGCTGAAAAAGCTGATCCGCAAAGCGGGGATCGACCAGCTGAATCTGGACGGCCAGTTTGTAGCCATCAAGATCCATTTTGGCGAGTTGGGCAACGTGAGCTATCTGCGGCCCAACTACGCCCGCGCCGTGGTGGACGTGGTGAAGGAACTGGGCGGCAAGCCCTTCCTGACGGACTGCAACACGCTGTACCCCGGCAGCCGGAAGAATGCGCTGGAACACCTGTACTGCGCGTGGGAGAACGGATTCACCCCGCTGACGGTAGGCTGTCCCATCCTGATCGGCGACGGTCTGAAGGGCACCGATGATATCGAAGTGCCGGTTCGGGGCGGCGAATATGTGAAGAACGCCAAGATCGGCCGGGCGGTGATGGATGCGGACGTGATCATCAGCATGACCCACTTCAAGGGCCACGAGGCCACCGGCTTCGGCGGAGCGCTGAAGAATCTGGGCATGGGCTGCGGCTCCCGGGCGGGCAAGAAGGAACAGCACAACAACGGCAAGGCCTATGTACAGCAGGAAATCTGCCGGGGCTGCCGCCGCTGTATGCGGGAGTGCGCCAACGACGGTCTGGTATTCGACCCGGAGACCCGCAAGATGCACGTGGACAAGGAACACTGCGTGGGCTGCGGCCGGTGCGTGGGCGCGTGCAACTTCGACGCGATTGATTTTGAGGACCCCAACTCCAATCAGATGCTGAACTATCGCATTGCCGAGTACGCCAAGGCGGTGGTGGACGGGCGGCCCCAGTTCCATATTTCGCTGGTGATGGATATTTCCCCCAACTGCGACTGCCACGGGGAAAACGACGCGCCCATCCTGCCGGATGTGGGCATGTTCGCCTCCTTCGACCCGCTGGCGCTGGATCAGGCCTGCGTGGACGCGTGCATGAAGTGCGAGCCCCTGCCCAACAGTCAGCTGGGCGAGCATATGCGGGATCCCCATTTCGTGGATCATCACGACCATTTCACCAATTCCACCCCGGAATCGGAATGGCAGAGCTGCCTGAGCCATGCGGAGAAGATCGGGCTGGGCACGCGGGACTACGAGCTGATTCGACTGTAAGGCACCACAAAAGCACGGAGGGGGACGAAATTATGCTGGTCATCGGCATCTGCGGCGCAAGCGGCAGCGGAAAAAGCACTCTGGCACAGGAACTCAGCAGCGCCATCGGCCCATGCGCCACGGTCATCAACCATGATTGCTACTATCGCGATCATCCCAGCCTGACGCTGGAGGAACGCCAGCAGCTCAATTACGATGAACCGGAAATTTTCGACCATGACCTCTTTCTGGAGGACATGAAGACCCTCATGGCGGGCAAGCCCATCACCCGCAAGCGGTACGATTACGCCAATCACCGCCGGGCTGATACGGACGAGCTGATCTATCCCACGGAAGTGCTGATCATCGAGGGTATCCACGTGTTCTACGACGAGCGCCTGTGCGAGCTGATGTTTTTGAAGCTGTACATGAGCGTGGAGCCGGATATCTGCCTGCTGCGGCGTATCACCCGGGACATTAACGAGCGGGGACGCACCATCGAGAATATCTCCGTGCAGTACCTGACCACGGTGAAACCTATGTATGACAAGCACATTCGCAATTATATCGACCTGGCGGATGTGATCGTGGCTCACGGAGGCAAAAACGCCCGTATCGTCAGCATTCTGGCGGGCTATGTGCGCGACGTGCTGAACGGCGAGAAGCCCAGATACGACGGCCAGACCGAAGAATGATCAACCGCCCGTTTCTTTGAAGACAGAAAGCGCTTCGAAGAAACGGGCGGCTTTTTTAATTTTCTTTGGGCAGCTCCGAAGGAACTTCCGGAGCCTTTCGGGCTTTTTTTCGCCGGGAAGCGTTCAGGGTGCTGACGTCTTTGGTTTTACTGAAATAGCCGTGAGGAAGCTGATTGCCCCTGAGGCCGGACTGCACCACTGCGGCGATGCAGAAAGCCAGAAACAGCGCCCCGAGAATAATGCCCAGCACCAGCGCCAGTCCGTCATCCTGCACGAAGAACATCAACAGCGCCAGAAACGGCAGAGGCACTACCAGCAGATAGAAAAACCCGTACCGAACCAGATATTGCCACAGCTTGGGCCGTCCGCCGGTGCGGGTATCCACCAGCTTGAGATGGAAGAACAGCTTGCCGGGGGAACGACCGCCCATGAGCCATTCCAGCACGCCGAAGTACAGCATCACAAACAGTGTATAGAAGCCGAACAGCATCAGCGCCGCCAGAAAAACGGAAAGCCGGCTTTCCCCGGCGGAGGGAAGAAGCGGCAGGACGTTGATCATCACGGAGGGAAGAAGCGGCAGGACGTTGATCATCACGATGAAGAACAAAATGAGCAGAATCTGGCAGTCCAGCGCCGCTGCGAACAGCCGGCGCAGGATGGACACATGCTCGCTGCGCTGATAGGCCACTTCCTTCATCCGGTCGGCCGAGGGCAGGAAGCTGGTGAGCTTCGGCGCGATCAGATATCCAAGATAGCCGCCCAGCGTGTTGGTGATCAGGTCGTCCACATCCGCCAGCCGGTAGGGCCGGGGGTAGATGAAATACAGACCGCTGAGCTGGGTCAGCTCAAAAAACAGACTCAGGGCCAGCGACAGAACGACGGTTTTTTTCCGGCTGGCCTTGAAGAAATACCGCAGATAAACGCCAAAGGGCACCGTCAGCAGAATGTTGAAAACGATCTGGAACAGCGCGGAGTTTTTGAGAATCTGTTTGAAGGAGGCGTGGTCGGACAGGTCGTCTTTCAACTCCCGAAAAACGTCCAGCAGTTCGTTGAAGGGCTTTAGCTGATACCATGGCGAGGTGTATTTCGCCACTTCCTCCACAGGCGGGAGGGGCAAAATAATCAGAAAATAGGCGCACATCATGTACAGGATAAAGGAATAGGCCATCAGGGTGCGCAGAAAGAGAATCGCGCCGTATTTGCGGTATTCGTGCAGGAGATAGGGCAGCGTAAAGAAAGCGGCGATTAGGGGGAAAAACACTACGGCCTGTTTGATGGGGCCAAAATATCGGGTCAGCAAAACGAAAAATCCTTTCTTGTATCAATGATCCATATGCTTGTTGAAACAGAGATTACTTTTTCAGCAGGCGCACCAGTTCCCGAGCCATTCGCTGCTCGGCCCGAACGCCCGGATGATTGCGGCTTCCCTGCCACGAGGGTGGAAAATGCTCGCCGTCTGCCGAGCCGAATTGAACGGGAAGCCCTTCCGCCGCCGCCCTTTCGACGGCCCTGCGGGTGGCCTGAACGATGGAATTGTCCTGATAATAGGAAAACCATGTAAGCCGCGCGCCGGGGTTTTTCTGGTGGAGATGACGGAGAAAAGCAAGCGCTTCGTTTTCGAAAAGGCTCAGATCCTCCGGCGTGTCATGGAGCTTGTACACACAGCCGGTCGAGGGATCCGTAAAAGGCGGCTGCTGGAGGGCGCCCCGGTCGTTGGCCCCCAGCGCTATAACCACGTCGTCCGGCTGGAAGGAAAAATCATAGGGCTTGCCGGAGCCCCAGTTTTCCTCAGGCGTTTCGCCTGCCTGCGGGCCGCAGAGCCGGTCGTAGATTCGGGGCAGACTGCAATGCGGGTCGTTGTTCCAGCCGCAGTGAACGCCCCATCCGCTTTGGGAAACCAGCTGATATTGAGCGTTCAGCCGGTCGGCGGTGAAGCGGGTGTAGTTGTCGGACGCGCTGAAGCACATGGGCACCCATTCCATAAAGGACTGAGGCCCCCGGCCGCCCTCGCCGCTGGTCAGACTGTCGCCGATGAACTCGATCTTCCGCCTGCGGGGCGGCAGCGGCTCCAGCACGCCGCCGGTCCGACCCTTGAGCAGCACGCATCCGGCGGAGGGATCGTTTTCAAAGGCCTGACTTTCCTTGATGATCCGGACCCTGTGAACCGTACCCGGGTTCAGGTTCAGAAATACGCTGTACCAGTACTTTCCGGGCAGGGGGGAGAAGGTCTGGGCCCGAAGCCCATCCACCTCAAAGGAAAGATAGGGCTTGTGGGTATGATAGGCGCAGCTGATCTGCACGTCCAGCGAAGCGCCGCGGACGTTCATTTCCGCCGAAGAGGCGCTCCAAAGCATGGGAAAGCCTTCCTGCGCCGGGTCAAAGCGGCCGGAAAGACGAATCATCGGATGATTGCGGATGGAAAAGGGTTTCATGGAGAAAGAAACCTCCTCAAATAAGATCGCCTGAAAACCGCCGTGCGGTTTTCCGAACCATTATACCCTGTTCTGTCTCGGATGAAAAGCCTTTTTTCAGCACTGTTCACTATAAAAAGCGCTTTGGCGGGTAAAAAGAGACGAGGTTGACAAGAGCAAAGAAAACCGTTATAATCGTTAAGCTAATTGTTAGCTTAACGATTAACTTTCCGTCATGAAAACACTGTGGAAAAGGAGGCGTTTTCCATGGGCGGCATTACCATGCGGGAGATCGGAAAGCAGGTCGGCGTCAGCGCCGTCACCGTTTCGAAGGCTCTGGCGGGCAAAACGGGCGTCAGCGAGGAAATGCGCCAGAGGATCCTGAACGCCGCCCGGGCGATGGGCTATGTCAATCCCAGCGCGATTCAGGCGGAGGAACGCCGGGTGCTGAACGTGGGGATCCTGGCGCTGGACCGTTATTTTGCCCGGGACTCCTATTATGCCATGTTCTATAAAACGCTGGTGCAGACCCTGATGGACGCGGGACATTTCGCCCTGATGGAGCTGCTCACCAATGAGAACGAGGCCGCGTTGACGCTGCCCAGGCTGATGCAGAACGGTCGGGTGGATGGGATGATCCTGCTGGGCCAGCCCAGCCGGGAATACCTGCGGATGATCGCAACCCAGCCCGTCCCGGTGGTGTTTCTGGATTTTTACGATGAGCTGGCGGAGGCGGACGCGGTCGTGGGGGACAACAGCTACGGCTGCTACCGCCTGACTCATCACCTGATCCGGAACGGGCACCGGGAGATCGGCTTTGTGGGCAGCATCGACGTGACCACCAGCATCATGGACCGTTATCTGGGCTATTACAAGGCCATGCTCTGCGCCGGCCTGCCCATCCGAAAGGAGTGGCTCATCCCTGACCGTGGCCCCACGGAGGATACGCTGGAGATCCATCTGCCGGAAAAACTGCCCACCGCGCTGGTGTGCAACTGTGACGGGGCGGCCCGGCTGGTCATTCGGCGGCTGCGGGAGAGAGGACTGCGGGTGCCGGAGGATGTGTCGGTGGTGGGGTTTGACGATTTTTCCTCCGGCAGCGAGGAAAAACCGGCCCTGTCCACTTTCCGGCTGGACGTGCCCGCCATGGCGCAGACGGCGGTGCAGCTGCTTTCCCAGCGGTGCGCCGGAGTCCGGAAGCCCTTCGGACGGGTGGTCGTAGGCGGACAGCCCATCTACCGCCAGTCGGAAATTCCCCTGAAAAAAGAATCCTGAAAGAAAAAAGGAGAGATAGGAACATGCAGAAACGCAGCTTTTCTTCCCTGATGGAAGCCTATGAACGGCTGGTTCAGCGGCCCAACCCGGTCAACGAGCATTTTTACAACGGGATTTTCGACCGCTACCAGCATCCTGTCCTGACCCGGGAGCATATCCCGCCCTTCTGGATGTACGACGCCGACCCGGAGAATAATCCCTACATGATGCAGCGCCTGGGCATAAACGCCGTTCTGAACAGCGGCGCGATCAGGCTGAACGGCAAATATTATCTGGTGGCGCGGGTAGAAGGCATGGATCGCAAGAGCTTCTTTGCCGTGGCCGAGAGCGACCGTCCCACTGAGGGCTTCCGGTTTTGGGATTATCCCGTGGTGCTGCCGGATACCCAGCCCGAGGAGACCAACGTGTACGACATCCGTCTGACCCAGCATGAGGACGGCTGGATCTACGGCGTTTTCTGCTCGGAAAGCAAGGATACCAGCGTGAATGACCTCAGCGCCGCCGTGGCGGCCGCAGGCATCGTCCGCACGAAGGATCTGAAAAACTGGGAACGCCTGCCCAATCTGCGCACCCTGCGTTCGCCCCAGCAGCGCAACGTGGTGCTTCACCCGGAATTTGTGGAGGGCAAGTACGCCTTCTACACCCAGCCTATGGACGATTTCATCGAGACCGGCTCCGGCGGGGGCATCGGCTTCGGCCTGTGCGACGACATCACGAACGCTGTCACCGACGAGGAGAAGATCATCACTCTGCGGCGATATCACACCATCACCGAAAGCAAGAACGGCGCAGGCG
>CAKUCE010000008.1 GCA_934643535.1 uncultured Clostridia bacterium
CCGCAGTTGGCACCCCGGAGGCACTCCCGGACCTTGGTGACCCGGTCGTCTACCTCCACATAGAATTTCTTACTGGCCGTTACCAGGGCCAGGCCCAGCAGCAGACCGACCACACCTACGACCAGGGTGGCAATCAAAATTTCCTGCATATATTTCCCTCCTTAAGCCAGGCCGCTGAAGCCCATGAAGGCCATAGCCATCAGGGTCGCGCACAGCAGCACAATGGGGGCTCCCCGGAAGGGAGCGGGAATGGCCTCCTCGTCCAGGTGCTCCCGGACGGCGGCCAGCAGAACAATGGCGATGGTGTAGCCCAGGGCCGTGCCGAAGCCGGCAAAAATGCTTTCCAGCAGGCCGTAACCGTTCTGCACATTGGTCAGGGCCACGCCCAGCACGATCACCAGATTACCGATGAGCCTGCGGCGGGTGATCTTTTCGTTCAGAAAACGGCGGGACAGCAGCATGACGTAGACGTAGCTCAGGGCTTCCAGCACGCCTACCAGCGTCAGCCCCACCCACATCTGAGCCACCACATTCAGGGCCATGCAGAGCATCAGCAGGCCGTAAGCCAGAATGACCCGCCCGTTGAGATAGAACCGGACGCCGGTCAGGCTCCGGTCGTCCGCCGCTTTTTTCAGCAATAGCTGGGAAAAGGCCGATACCAGCGGGGTAATGAGATAGATCAAAACGCCTTTAATCATGATCCGTCACCACCAGCCATACGCCCAGCAGCACTACCAGAATGCCCGCCGCCTTTCCCAAAGTCAGGCTTTCGCCGAAGAACAGAACGCCGAACAGACAGGTCCAAAGGGTACACACGCCCTTGTTGGAATAGGCAAAGTTCAGCGGCATCCGTTTCAGGACCTGCTGCCACAGGATGCTGTACGCCCCCAGCGCCGCAATGCTGCAAAACAGCAAAAGAATGGTCATGGGCCAATCGGCCCGGCTCAGATAGCCGGAGGCCAGCTTGGTCAGCACCGTTACCACCGCGTAGAGCAGCAGCGTGCCGTGAAGCAGCAGAAAGGCCCGCAGAGAAACCGAAGACTTCTCTTTTGTTTTTTTCGATCCTTTCAATCAGGCTTCCTCCTTTTGAAGATCCGAAACCGGGAATGACGCCGCCAGCTCCCGCAGGGCGCGGAGCGTGGGACTGTCGCCCAGACGGCAGGGCGCGGGCGGCAGCAGCTCGTAGAAAAAGGGCGATTCCGTCCAGCGAACCAGCGAAAGCTCCCCGAAGGCGGTAAAGGCCGTGCGCACCTGCACAGGCGTGAGGCCCGACTGCTGCGCCGCCTCCGCGACGCTGCGGCACAGGGTTCGCCGGATCAGCCGGTACAGGCCCCGGCAGCTTTCGTCGCCCGGGGCGATGGTTCCCGCCAGCGCCGCCAGCGCCCGGCTTTTGGGCAGAACATGCAGCTCGGCTCCCGGCAGACGGCGCTGCCAGAGCGATCCTTCGCCGGGAAATAACTCGCCGTCCAGCAGCCAGACCTGCGCGTAATGGCCGCTGATCAGCTCCAGCGCCGGGGCGGTCAGCAGGGTGTGAAAGCTGCGGGGATCTGTCGGCGCGGAAACTGCCGTGTCCCAGTCTGCCAGACGCAGCGCCGCCAGTGTCGAGGCATGGGTGCGGCTGACCGCCAGAATGCCCCGATCCAGCCGGGCCAGGGCTGCTTTCAGCCCGTCCGGCGTGTCGAAGACTTCCTTCGCCGGAAGCGTGTCTTCCTGCGCCGCCGCCAGACAGATCCCGGTCTTGACGGCATTGTACAGGGCCAGCCGCTCCGGCTCTCCGTCCGGGGCGGCAAACCGTTCCCGAACGGATTCCTGCACCGGCAGGAGCGCCTGTACTTCCGCCTGCAAGGAAGTAACGCCCCGGAAGGTGTTCTTTCCCAGCGCAAAGACCGCGTCCACCCGCTCCGGCAAAGCGCTGGCCTTGCTGCCCATGGAAAAGGCAATGCCCGGCAGGAGTTTTCCTTCCTGCCGCAGGGAGAGCTTCAGATGAGCGCCTTCCGCGCCGACGGCCCGCCGTTCTTCCAGCGCCGCGCTCCGGCACAGAAGCAGGGGCGCGGGGTTTTCGCAGCCGAAGGGAGCCAGCAGGTTCAGCTCGTCATAGAGCGCATCGGTGCATTCGTCCAGCCGAATCTCCGCGTCGTAGAGCTGGGCGGGCACCAGACAGGCCGGGTCGGCCTTGCGTACCTCCGCCTGCAGGCGGGTGCGGAACTCGTCCTCCTTGTCCGCCGATAAGGTCACGCCCGCCGCCTGTTCATGCCCGCCGTAGCGCAGGAGAATATCGTCCAACGCCTGCAGGCAGTGATGAATGTGGATGCCCGGCACGCTGCGCAGGCTGCCATGCAAAAGCCCGTTTTCCCGGCTCAGGACGCATACCGGGCAGTGGTACTGATTGCACAGCCGTCCGGCGGCCAGCCCGATCACGCCCACATGCCATTCGTCCCCGGAAACGATCAGAGCCGGTTCTTTCAGAAAATCGTGGTCAAGGGCCGCTTCCTGTGCCTGCCGCACCAGACGGCTCTCGGCGCTCTTGCGACGGTCGTTGAGGGCGTTCAGCTCCGCCGCCAGCCCTTCCGCCTCCGAGAGGGAAGCCGTCATCATCAGACGCACCCCTTTGCCTGCGTCGTCCAGCCGCCCGGCGGCGTTCAGGCGCGGCCCCAGCTGGAAACCCAGCGTGTCCGAGGTCACGCCGCCGCCGCAGGTGCTCACGCCTAAAAGCGCCTTGACGCCCGGACGGCGGGCCTCCTGAATGGCTTTCAGCCCCAGTGAGACCAGCACCCGGTTTTCCCCGGTCAGGGGCACAATGTCCGCCACCGTGGCCAGCGCCGCCAGGTCCAGATATTCCCGGCAGGCTTCCAGGCCCAGAAGGGCCTGCGCCACCTTGAACGCTACGCCCGTGCCGCACAGACGGCGGTAGGGATAGCTGCCCAGCAGCGGGTTCAGCACCGCGTCGCCGGGACTTTCCGTCAGAGGCAGGCCGTGGTGGTCCGTGACGATCACCTGCATGCCCAGCTCTTTGGCCAGCAGGACTTCCTCATGGTTGGTAATGCCCAGATCCACCGTCACCAACAGCCGGTATTTTTCCGCCAGCTTCCGTACTGCGTCCTTGTTCAGACCATATCCCTCGGCCCGGAGAGGCGTGTGAGGATCGGCGGCGATCCCGTACCGGCGCAGGGCCTGCGTCATCAGCGAGGCCGCACAGATGCCGTCCACGTCGTAGTCGCCGTAAACCACCGTGGGAATTTTTTCCTCCCGGGCCTGACGGAGAATCGCTACCGCCTTGTCCATGTCCTGCATTTCCAAGGGGTCGTACAGCTGATCCAGGGACGGGTGCAGAAAGACCTCCGCTTCGGCGGCGGTCTCAATGCCGCGGGCGTAAAGAAGCCGCGCCGCCGTGCCTCGATAGGGCAGCAGCGCGGCCGCTGCCTGCGGGGTCAAAGGACGGGCGTTTCGGGGAAGAAGACGAAGCAAGAGAACCTCCCATCCCGCCAAAGGCGGAATCAGCATTTCAGAAATCAATCAGCAAAACCGTTTTTGGAAAACACTTTCGTGCCGAAACGGTAGATGGAGTGAAGCTTGCGAGGCCAACCAGCATCTTACCACACCAAACCGGCGAGCCGTGACCCCTTCCGGGTCACGGCGGTAAAACCCCGGCCAAGCCGCATGTCTCCCTACGCCCCTGCGCGCCATGCGCGCAGTCCGGGGTGCAGGGGGTCACCCCCTGCCGCGAGCCGTGGCACCTGTCGTGCCACGGCGGTAACTCCGCAGCCAAGCCGCATGTCTCCCTACGCCCCTGCGCGCCATGGCGCGCAGTCCGGGGTGCAGGGGCACTGCCCCTGCTGCTCAGCCCCTGCTCTCGTGGTAGGATTGCTCGGTGTTGACGCTCCAGATGGCGGAACGGTCGCGGATGCCCGATTCTAAGGCGTGGACGGCTTCGAAGGACGTGGCCATGGAGTGGTCCATGTTGTTGTAGCGGTGCTGCCCGTTCCGGCCCACACAGTAGAGATTGTCAAAGGTGTTCAGATATTCGATCACCCGGCCGATGTCGTCGTAGGTGTCAAAATAGGCGGGATAGGCCTTCTGTACCTGCTCCCGGTGGGAATCCAGAACGTGAGTCTCGTCCTCCAAAACGCCCATGCGGATCAGCTCGCTGACCGCCTGATGAACCGTTTCTTCCTCCGAAGCCGACCAGAACGGGTCGCCCTCGTTGCAGAAGTATTCCAGACCGATCCAGACCGTGTGCTCCGGATCCTTCACCAGATAGGGCGACCAGTTGTTGAAAATCTGAATGCGGCCCAGCTTCACATCCGCGTCCTGTACGTAGATCCAGCAGTCGGGCACGATGTTCCCCAGCGTTTTCAGCTTCGTTTCGTTTTTCAGGTTCAGACGATCCACCAGAAGGCCCACGGTGACGAAATCCCGGTAGGGCAGACCGGCGGCGATCGCCTGTACGTCCGCAGGCACGTCGTTCATGCCTGCAACCAGATCCTTGAGGGGCATGGAGCTGAAGAAAACGTCGCCCTCCATGTCCCGCTCGCCCTGACCGTCCCGGACGCGCAGGCTGACCACCTTGCCGTTCTCCGTCCGCGCGCCCAGAACCTCGCAGCCCTTGACAACCTTGCCGCCCAGCTTTTCGATCTCCTGCGCGGTGGTCTCCCAGAGCTGGCCCGGGCCAAACTTGGGATAGCGGAACTCCTCGATGAGGGAGGTCTGCACCTGCTGCTGGCGGCGCTCCTTGGACATGAATACCTTGGAAAGCATGTCCCTGAGAATGCCCATGATGCTCAGCTCCTTGGTGCGCTGCTTGCCCCAGCTGGCGTCGATCTCCCGGGGATGACGGCCCCAGAGCTTCTCGGTGTAGCCCTCGAAAAACATGGAGTACAGCTTTTTGCCGAAGGAATTGATGTAGAAATTCTCCAGATTGTCGTTGGGCCGCTTGTGGATGCAGGCCGCCAGATAGCTGAAGCCTACCTTCATGGTGGTGGCAAAGCCCATGGTCTTCAGCGTTTCCCACTTGAGGCTGATGGGATAGTCAAAGAAGTGATGCTGATAATAGATGCGGCTGACCCGGTTGCGGGTGAGCATGACCCGGTCTTCCTTTTCCGGGTCAGGGCCGCCCTCGGCCAGGGGTACCTCCCGGTTCAGAAGGCGGTCGTCCAGGGCGGGCGCGCCCTGCAGAGGCATCATGTCCGCCCACCACTGCATCACCCGCTCGTCCTTGCTGAAAAAACGGTGCCCGCCGATGTCCATCCGGTTGTCCCGGTAGCGGACGGTTTTGGAAATGCCGCCGATCTCCTGACTGCGCTCCAGCACGGTCACGTCGTATTCGCCGGTTTTCAGAAGCTCATAGGCGGCGGTCAGCCCTGCGGGGCCCGCGCCGATAATCAGCACTTTTTTCATGTGCGTATTCCTCGTTTCATGTTTCGTTGGCAGGGAATGAAAAACAGTATAGCTTCTTTTGGAAGGGATGACAAGGCGGGGATGCGCTTACCAGGCCAGCACCTCGTGCCCCGTCTCCGTGACCAGCACCTGAATTTCCCATTGGGCCGACGGCTTGCCGTCCTGCGTGTAGATGGTCCAGTCGTTGTCCGCATCGACATAGATGCGGTTGGTGCCCATATTGACCATGGGCTCGATGGTGAAGATCATGCCCGGGGCCATAATCATGCCTGTGCCGCGGCGGGTGACATAGCTGACGAAGGGATCCTCGTGGAATTCCACGCCCACGCCGTGGCCGCCCACTTCCCGGACGACGGTGTAGCCGTTCTTCCGGGCCAGACGGTGTACCGCTTCGCCCACGTTACCGATGGGTTCCCAGGGCTTTACCTCTTCCAGCCCAGCCTGAACGCACTGCCGGGTGACTTCTACCAGCTTCCGCTTTTCCGGCGTGGTCCCTCCGATGATGAACATCCGGGAGGAGTCGGAATAATAGCCGTCCAGAATGGTGGAACAGTCCACGTTGACGATGTCGCCCTCGCAGAGAATATCCTCCGGGGAAGGAATGCCATGGCAGACCTGCTCGTTGATGGAGGTGCAGACGCTTTTGGGAAAGCCCTCATAGTTCAGCGGCGCGGGGATAGCCCCGGCCTGCGCGGTCTGCTCGTAGACCCAGCGGTCGATCTCCTCCGTGGAGACCCCGGGACGGATGTGCTCCGCCACATAATCCAGCACGGCTACGTTCACCTTGGCGCTGCGGCGGATCTTTTCGATCTGGGCTTCGTTTTTGATCAGCTTCCGGGGCGGCAGGTGAGCGCCGTGGCGGCGCATGGATTCATATTTTTCGTCAAAAGCGCAGTGACAGTCCTTATATGCTTTTCCGCTGCCGCACCAGCAGGGGGCGCAGGGTTCCAGTTTTTCCATCAGAAGTTCCTCCTTATGATTTCAATCCACGCTCTCATTAGCACAAATGATTGTGGAAAATCGCAGTTTTCACCCGTTTATAGAACAGGATATGGGTAGATGCGGGTATTTCAATCCACTCTCCCTTTTTCCCTTTTGCATTATAACACGCCGACGGCCTGATTGGCAAAGAATGTGGAAAAGACGTAGGCATTCCGGCGTAAAAATGCTATAATGCCGTCGGATAAACGCTTTGGCAGGGGAAATAGCGCCTTTGGATGGCGTTTGGGGCGCGAAAGAGACGATCATAAAGGGAGGAAGTTTTTTCATATGGATCGACTGAACGCTTTTCATGCTCATGTGCTGGAGGCCTGCGCTCAGCGGGGCATGACCGAGCCGGAAGCGCTGCGGCAGGTCAGGGCCATGGGCTACGGCGGACTGGAATGCGACTGCCGCCAGTTGACGGAGGAACGCCGGCAATGGTTTGCCGACTGCGGCCTGAACGTTGCGTCCGTGTATGAAAACTATGATTTCGGCCATGCCTCGCCGGAGGAAAATGAGCGGCAGATCCGGCGGCATCTGGAACGGACCGCTTCCTTCGGAGCGAAAAAAGCGCTGTGCGTGCCCGGCTTTGTACGCAAGGGCGACGACCCGGCGCTGATCCGCCGCCGCATGGCGGAGGAGCTTTGCCGTATGGTGGAGACCGCCCGGGAATACGGCGTGACCGTTACGCTGGAGGACTACGACAACGCCGCTTCGCCCTGTTCCACTTCCATGGGGCTGTGGTTCTTTTTGCAGAATGTGGAAGGATTGGGATTTACCTTCGACATGGGTAATTTTGCCTATTCCCTGGAGGACGCCCTAGACGGCCTGCACCTGCTGGGGCCTTGGGTGCGCCACGTCCATTTGAAGGATCGCAGCCGGGACGCAGTCTTCGCCAATGAAAAGGATGATAACTGGCTGGCCGATCTGTCGGGGGAGCGGATGTATCCCTGCCCCGCAGGCGAAGGCTGGCTGGAGCTGGAAGGCCTGACCCGCCTGCTGCTTCAGGGCGGGTATCGCGGTTCTTTCTCCGTGGAGCATTTCGGCGCGGCAGATCAGTTGGAAGCCCTGCGCCGCTCGGCGGAGCGTGTGCTGGGGTGGCTGGAAAACGCGCCAACGGCGTAATGCGGGCTCCTCTACCGGGCCGGAGCGCCTTTTTTCCGCGGAAAATTTCAGTGGAAAGAAGAACGCTTCGGTCTTTCAGCTTGTCAAAAAAGCTCGCCTGCGGCGATCATTTTCGCCAGAAACTGTTGCGGCCTGCCCCGCTACGCGTCGCAGGCTTCGGACTGCGGTAGCCCTTTCAGGGCTGTCCTCGTCCTCGGTGCTGCGCACCCTTTTTTGCGGCCCGCTCCATCCCTGTGGGGAGTTGCGGGCTTCGGGTTTGCGGTACCGCTGCGCGGTGTCCTCAACCCTCGGTGCTGCGCACGGCGAAACCTTGCAGAGGAATTTGCCGACCGCAGGTCAGCCGGTCGATACGAATATAGTCAGAGGGGCTGCGGCCCCTCTGACAACTCCCCCGAAGGGGGGCGACAGCCTGGAAGACCGCTTCGGTCTTTTTGACAGCGCTTTTTCACCTCCTGCCGCCCTGCCTAACCGGGGACTGGTCAATTTCCCGGAAGGATGGTATAATGATAAATTAGGAAAGTACTTCAGCTTGTCAAAAAGGCTCGCTTTCGGCGATCTTTTTCGCCAGGTTGTCGGTACTGTTCGCGCCGAAGGCGCAAGCTCTCCGCCAGGCCGGGCGGTGCGCACGGCGAAGCATTACGGGGCCACTTGCCGGCCAATACGAATACAGTCAGAGGAAGGCTGCGCAAAGCGCGGGGGCGAGAAGGACTGCGGCCCCTCTGCCAACTCCCAAAAGACTTTTTCGACAGCCTGGTATTTTTCACTGGCGAAAGGAGGCGGAAGGATGCACGAAAACGGTCGTGAGCGGAAGGGCCTGCGGCGGGCGGTCTGCGCCCTCTGCCTGCTGACGCTGGTTTTCAGCGCCCTGCCGCTGTATCTGATGACGGGGTATAATCACCCCTATTATGATGATTTCGGCTTTTCCGCCGTGCCCCATCAGGTATGGAAGGAAACCGGCGATCTGTCTGCGGCACTGCTGGCCGCGCTGGAAAACGCCGCGCAGACCCGGTACACGTGGCAGGGAACCTACACGGGGACGCTTTTGAGCAATTTGCAGCCGGGTACCTTTTCAGAGGAGCTGTACTGGATCTCCGGCTGCTTCCTGCTGACGGCGTTCCTCGGCTGCTTCTGGTTCTTTTTCACCACGGTGTTTGGGCGGAAGGGACTGGGGCTGAAATGCTGGGAGACCGCCGTGCTTTCTTCCCTGACGCTGACGGTAATGCTCCAGTTCATGCCGGATATGGGCGAGGCGTTTTACTGGTTTAACGGCGGCGTTGGAAATGTGTTCATCTATTCCCTGATAGCGCTGAGCGCGGCGCTGTTTCTGCGGCTGTACCGGACGGAAAGCCGGGGCCGGGCGGCGGGGCTGACGCTGGGGCTGCTGCTGTGCATGGCCGCGTTGGGCGGCGGAAGCTACAGCGGCGGGCTGTTCAGCCTGTGTGCGCTGGCCTGCGTGCTGGCGTGGATGTTCGTAAAGCGCCGCCCCCGGCGGTGGACGTTCCTTGTGTGCTTTGCAGTGCTGGCGGCGGGGTTCGTTTACAGCATGACCGCGCCGGGCAATGCGGTGCGCGCGGGAATGATCGGCTACACCTGTTCGCCGGTGAAAGCCGTCGCCCGTTCTCTGTACGAAGGCGCGCTGCTGATGGCGGGTTATGTGCGTTTCCCGCTGCTGGGGCTGACGGCGCTGGTCTCGCCCCTGCTCTGGCGGGCTGCGAAGGAAAGCCCGTACCGCTTCCGTCATCCTTTCTGGATGATTCTGCTGTCAGCCGCGCTGTTCTGCGCCCAGCTGACCCCGCCGCTGTACTCCATCGCCTCCATGGGGGACGGACGGCTTCAGGATACCTACTGGCTGTGCTTCGTGGCGCTGTGGCTTCTCTGGGTCTATCTTCTGCTGGGCTTTGCGGCCCGGAAATGGCCGGACGCGAAGCCGGAGCGCCTGAGCCGGGCGCTGGTCATCGGAGGCCTGTGCCTGTCGCTGGCGGGCGGTCTGGGCTGCCGCTATCCGGGAGATACGCTCTACGGCGTGCAGAACATGAGGGGCAACAGCGCGTGGCTGAGCCTTATAAGCGGCGAGGCGGCCCGGTACGACCGGGAGATGACGGAGCGGGAGCGCCTGCTGAACGACGACAGCCAGCCGGTGGTCACGCTTTCGCCCCTCAGTGCCGTGCCCAAAATTTTCATGGAGGACGCGCTGAGGCCGGGCGCGGTCTACGATGTGCGGCCCAGCCTGTGCCGCTACTACGGCAAGGAAGCGATCATGCTGGCGGGAGAGGGGGAACAGCCGTGAAAGCGTTTTGGTCGGCCCCGATCTCCAAAAAGCTGCTGGCCGCTGTCTGCCTGATCGCTCTGCTGGTCAGTCTGATCCCGCCTCTGGCGCTTTCCTTTTATAATCATGCCAGCTACGACGATCTGGGCTATTCCATCCGCACCCACGAGCGCTGGCGAGATACCGGCAGCTTCTGGCGGACGGTGGAGGCGGCGGCGGAAAATACGGCTTCCATTCGTTACACATGGCAGGGAACCTTCTTCTCCTGCTTTCTGGCGGCGCTGCAGCCCGCCCTGTTCGGGGAGGGGCTGTACTGGATCACCACGTGGGTGCTGATGGGAACGTTCCTGCTGGCGCTGGGCGCGCTGACCCGGCAGCTGGTTCGCCGGGTGATGGGCGCGGGCACGGCGGAATGGCTGATCCTGTTTTCCCTTTCCGCGCTGGTAATGATGCAGCTTACCCCCAGCATCAGCGAAGCCTGGTTCTGGTGGAACGGCGGCATGGTCTATTTGATGGTGTGGTGCTGTCTGGCCCTTCGGACGGCCCTGTGGCTTCGTCTGGAGGGCAGCCGGAGGGGAAGTCCCCTGTGTCTGCTGGCCATGGCGCTGTTAAGCGCGGCGGTGGGCGGCGGCAATTTCGTCACGCCGCTGTTCGGCTGCGCGCTGGACGCGCTGCTGCTGTTCTTCTCCTTCCGGCAGAAGGAAAAGAGCCGCTTGGGCAAGCTGGCCTGCTTCCTTCTCATGCTGGCGGCCTTTGTCTACAGCATGACCGCCCCGGGCAACGCTGTGCGGGGACAGACCCTTTCCGGGGGCATGAGCGCCGTCAAGGCCATTCTGGAATCCTTTTATTTCGGCATGGCGCTCATGAGCCGATACTTCTCGCCGGCGCTGGCGGCCCTGTGGCTGGCAACGGTGCTGCTTCTCAGGGAGCGGCTGATGCAGAGCCGGTTTTCCTTCCGTTATCCGCTGCTGGCGGTGGGCGTTTTCGTCTGCCTGTACTGCTGCCAGCTCACGCCGACCCTGTACACCGGCAACTATCTGGGAGACGGCCGGGCGCAGGTATTGCAGTATGACAACTATGTGCTGCTGTCCACGGCGCTGGCCGTGTATCTGGCCGGTTGGGTGATGAAACGGTACGGAACCGGACAGGTCAGCCGTCCGCCGACCCGGGCCGGGGCCGCTGCGGCGGCGGCGCTGCTTCTGCTGGGCATGATGAGCTTCCAGCGGACGGACGGGCAGCTTCCGGGCGTACAGAACACCCTGACCGTCAGCACCCTTCGGTCGCTGGTCAGCGGGCAGGCCGCCGCCTTTGACGAGGCCATGACCCGCCGGGACGCCGAAATGAACGATACGTCCGTTCGGGCGGCGCAGTTGGAGCCGGTGGAGGATATCCCGGAGGCGTTCATGGGTGAGGTGCTGGATACCGACATGAAGGAGTACGTGCTGAGCCTGTACGCCGAGTATTATCAAAAGGACAGTGTTGCGCTGAAAACGGAGGCGCAGGACGAACCATAAGAAAGGGGGAAAACCAGCTTGCTTCTGGAAGGAAAGAATATCGTGCTGACCGGCGCGAACCGGGGCATCGGCAACGCCATGCTGCACCGGTTCGCCGAAGAGGGGGGCAATCTCTGGGCCTTTGCCCGCAGGCCCTCGGAGACTTTTGAACAGGACTGCCAGGAAACGGCGGAGCGCTGCGGCGTGTGGGTGGAGCCCGTTTACTGCGAGCTGACCGACGCGGAGGCCCTCAAGGGGGTCTTCCGGCAGATCATGGCGGAGAAAAAGCCCCTGCACGGGCTGGTGAACAACGCAGGCGTCATGGGCGAGGATAAGATGTTCCAGATGACCTCCGCTGAGGAAATGCGCCGCACCTTTGAGGTAAATTTCTTCGCCATGGTGGAGGTCAGCCGTCTGGCTACCCGGCTCATGGCCCGGAACGGGGCGGGAGCCGTGGTCAACGTGGCCAGCATCGCGGGCATGGACGGCGACAGCCGGCTGGATTACTCCGCCTCCAAGGCCGCGGTGATCGCCGCCAGCAAAAAGATGGCCCGGGAGCTGATCAGCGTGGGCGTCCGGGTGAACGTGCTGGCCCCCGGCTTTACGGACACCGAGCTGGTGGCGGGGCTGAGCGAAAAGGTGGTGGAGCAGCAGCTTTCCAAAATTCTGATGCACCGCAAGGCCCGCCCGGAGGAGATCGCCAACGTGGCGGCGTTCCTGCTCAGCGACCTGTCCAGCTACGTGACCGGTCAGGTCTGGCGGGCGGACGGCGGAATCATTTGAATTTCTGGTTTTTCCAAAGAAATCATACAGTACGACAGGAGTGCATGAAAATGACGAACATGGAAAAATACGTAAAGGCTTTCTCCGAGGCGCTGGAGGTGCCCGAATCCGATGTGGCCGGGCTGGTGTACGGCAAGAGCGAGGCGTGGGACAGCGTGGGCCACATGACGCTGGTGGCCGCGCTGGAGGATGCGTTCGACGTCATGATCGACATGGACGATATTATCGACCTGAGCTCTTTTGAAAAGGGAAAGGAGATCCTGAAGAAGTATGATGTGGAGCTTTGAGCGCTTCGGCGACCGGACGGCGCTTGTGGATGAGCATGGCGCGAGCCTGACCTACCGCCAGCTGAAGCGGGAGGCCGACGCGCTGTGCGCCGCCGCTGGGGGGCGCTGCCTGACCTTCAACCTGTGCCGCAACACGCTGGGCAGCCTTTTGGGCTACGCGGGCTTCGTGGAGGGCGGCGTGGTGCCCGTGCTGTTGAACGAGGAAATGGATCGGGAGCTGCTGGCGGGCCTGTACGAAACCTATCACCCGGCGTTTTTGTGGGCCCCGGAGGATTTCACGTGGGAGGGCTGCGAGCCGGTGTATCAAAGTCTGGGCTATCACCTGCTGAAAACGCCCTTTGGCCGGGAAGCGGAGCTGTATCCCGAGCTGGGGCTGCTTTTGACCACCAGCGGCTCCACCGGCAGCCCCAAGTTTGTGCGGCAGAGCTACCGAAATATCCGGGCCAACACGGACAGCATCGTGGAATACCTGAAGCTGGACGAGACCGAGCGGCCCATCACCACCCTGCCCATGAACTACACCTACGGCGTGAGCATCCTCAACACCCATCTGGACGTGGGCGCGACCATCCTTGTGACGGAGCACGGCATTGCCCAGCGGGAATTCTGGGATTTCTTCCGCCGGGAAGGCGCCACCAGCTTCGGCGGCGTGCCCTACACCTATGAAATGCTGGACCGGATGCGCTTCTTCCGCATGGATCTGCCCAGCCTGCGCACCATGACCCAGGCCGGGGGCAAGCTGCAGAAGGAGCTGCACCGGAAGTTTGTGGAGTGGTGTCTGGAAAAGGGCAAGCAGTTCATCGTCATGTACGGCCAGTGCGAGGCCACCGCCCGCATGGCCTATCTGCCGTGGGAAAAGAGTCTGGAGAAGGTGGGCGGCATCGGCGTCGCCATTCCCGGCGGACAGTTCCGGCTCATCGCCGCCGATGGCAGCGAAATCACCCAGCCCGGCGTGACCGGCGAGCTGAAATACTACGGCGATAACGTGACGCTGGGCTACGCCGTCTGCCAGGCTGACCTGCGCAAGGGCGACGAGCGGGGCGGCGTGCTGGAAACCGGCGATATGGCGCAGGTGGACGCGGACGGCTACTATACCATCGTGGGCCGGAAAAAGCGCTTTTTGAAGCTGTATGGCAACCGGGTCAATCTGGACGAGCTGGAGCAGCTGCTCAAGGCGGCGTTCCCCGGCGTGGACGTGGCCTGCGGCGGCGTGGACGATCATCTGATGTTCTTCTCCACCGACGAAAGCAGGCTGGCCGAGATGCGCGCCTTCCTGTCCGAAAAGACGAAGCAGAACGCCGCCGCCTTCCGGGGCATGGCGCTGCCGTCCATTCCCAAAAACGACGCGGGCAAGACCCTGTACCGGGAGCTGGAGAAATACTATGATTGATCTGCAGGCCCTTCCCGAGTTGGCCCCCTACGGCATGGCCCGGGAGGAAAAGCGGGCGTTTCTGGCCCGGGAGCTGGGTGAGCTGACCCGTTTTCACGGCGAACGCTGCCCGGAATACGGGCGGCTGCTGGCGGCGCTGGGCGCGCAGCTGGGGCAGACGGACGATTTTGAAAGCCTGCCCTTTCTGCCCGTGCGCCTTTTCAAGGAGTTTTCCCTGAAAAGCGTGCCGGACGAAGCGCTGGCCCGCACTATGACCTCTTCTGGCACCACGGGCCAGCAGGTCAGCCGCATCTATCTGGATCGGGAAACCAGCGCCCTGCAGTCCAAGGTGCTGTCCCGCATCATGGGGGATTTTCTGGGCAAGCAGCGCCTGCCCATGGTGATCCTGGATTCCTCGGCGGTGGTCAGAAACCGGGCCATGTTTTCCGCCCGGGGTGCGGGCATTCTGGGCTTCAGCATGTTCGGCCGGGACAAGATCTACGCGCTGGACGAGAACATGCAGCTGGATACCGAAGGCCTGAAGGCCTTTCTGGAAAAGCACGAGGGCGAGGACATCTTCCTCTTCGGCTTCACGTTCATGATCTGGCTGTATTTTGTGAAGGAACTGCGCCGCACGGGCTATCGCCCCGACCTGAGCCGGGGCGTGCTGGTCCATGGCGGCGGGTGGAAAAAGCTGGCCGACCAGCATATTTCCACCGAGACCTTCAAACAGGCCTTGCAGGAGACCTGCGGCCTGACCCGCGTCCACAACTACTACGGCATGGTGGAGCAGACCGGCTCCATCTACATGGAGTGCGAATGCGGCCATCTTCACGCGCCGGTGTGGTCGGATGTGACCATCCGCCGCCCGGAGGATTTCTCCGTGGCGGAGGTGGGGGAAAAGGGACTGGTGCAGGTGGCCAGCGTGCTGCCCCGCAGCTATCCCGGCCACATTCTCCTCACCGAGGACGAGGGACGCATTCTGGGCGAGGACGATTGCCCCTGCGGCCGCAAGGGCAGGTATTTTGAAATTTTGGGGCGCATTCAGCGCGCCGAGGTTCGGGGGTGCAGCGATACCTATGAGCAACGCCGTTGAACGCCTTTGCGGACGGGAGCCGGAAAGCGGGCTTCGGCCCCTGCGGCCCTTTGCGCCGGAGGCGCTGGACTTTCTGTCGGCCCTGTCCGCAGCCCTTTTGAAGGACCGGGAGGCGAAAGCCTACCCGGACGTGATCACCTTTGCCTATTTCTGCCGCAAGGCCCATCTGGCCCGGCTGCAGGAGGAATACGCCGGGCAGCTGGACGACCGGCTGGGCCGGGGCGTGGTGTTCCACATCGCGCCCAGTAACGTGCCCATCAACTTCGCCTACTCGCTGGCGGCGGCGCTGCTCAGCGGCAACGGCAGCGTCGTCAAGGCCTCCAGCCGGGATTTTGTCCAGACCCGCATCGTCTGCCGGGCCATGGAAAAGCTGCTGGCGGAGGAGTTCCCGGCGCTGGCTCCCTATGTCTGCGTGGTGACCTATCCCCGGGAAGCGCAGGACGTGACGGAACGGTACAGCGCCCACTGTGACGCGCGGGTTATCTGGGGCGGCGACGAAACAGTGCGCCGGGTACGGGAAGCGGCTTTGCCGCCCCGGGCCGTGGAGGTGGCCTTCGCCGACCGCTACAGCCTGTTGTGCATCCGTCCCGAAGCGGTGCTGGCCCTTTCAGCGGACGAGCTGGAACGGCTGGCGAAGGACTTCTATAACGACACCTATCTGACCGACCAGAACGCCTGCACCTCTCCCCGGCTGATCTATTGGGTGGGAGAGGGAGACAGCCGGGAAGCGTCGGAACGCTTTTTCCGTGCGGTGGGTGCTTATGCCCGGCAGCGTTACGAGCTGCCCGCCGTGACGGCGGTGGACAAGCTGACCGCCGCCTGCCGTGCCGCCATGAAGCTGGAAGGCGCGGAGATCGTCACCAGCCCCGACAACTGGGTCACCCGGGTGCGGGTAAAGGCGCTTTGTCCCGAACTGTACGAGCTTCGAAGCCCGGGCGGGTTCTTTCTGGAATACGCCGCGCCCACGCTGGACGCGCTGCGGGACTTCGTCACTCCCCGGGTGCAGACCCTGAGCTATCTGGGGTTCCAGCCGGAGGAACTGCGCCATTTCGTGCTGGAAAACAGGCTGACCGGCATAGACCGCATCGCGCCTGTGGGACATACCATGGATTTTGCCCTGACATGGGACGGCTATGACCTGATCCGCACACTGTCCCGGACGGTCAGCGCCCTGTAAGCAACGCAAGAAACGAGGGATCCTACCGATGAACAAGCCCATGCTTTCCTTCGTCATCCCCTGCTACCGCTCCGAGCATACCATCGGCGCGGTGGTGAAGGAGCTGACGGACACTCTTTCCACCCGGCCGGAATATGAATACGAGATCGTGCTGGTCAACGACGGCAGCCCGGACAACACCGCAGGCGCGCTGGAAGCGCTGGCCCGGCAGACACCCCGGGTGGTATTTGTGGATCTGAGCCGCAATTTCGGCCAGCACAGCGCGCTGATGGCAGGCTTCCACCAGGTGAAGGGCGATATCGTCATTTGTCTGGACGACGACGGCCAGACCCCGGCCTGCGAGTGCTTCAAGCTGATCGACAAGGTGGAGGAAGGCTACGACATCGTCTTTGCCGAGTACCCGGAGCGCCGCCAGAACTGGTTCCGCAATCTGGGCAGCCGGTTCAACGCCGCCTGCAACCATTTCTTCTTCGGCCAGCCCCGGGAACTGAAGGCCAACAGCTACTACGCCTGCCGCCGCTTCGTGGTGGATGCGGCGCTGCAGTATCCCAATCCGTTCCCGTATGTGACGGGGCTTCTGTTCCAGAGCGTCAGCCGCTACTGCAACGTGCCGGTGAATCATCGGGCCCGGATGGAGGGCCGCAGCGGCTACAGCCTGAAAAAGCTGGTGGGTCTGTGGTTTAACGGTGTAACGTCCTTTTCCATCAAGCCCCTGCGGTTTGCCACCTATTTCGGCTTCTTCGTGGCGGCCTTCGGGTTCGTCTTCGCGCTGGTGACCATCATCCGCAAGCTGATGAACCCGGCGATGCAGGCGGGCTGGGCCAGCACCATTTCCCTGATCCTGCTCATGGGCGGGGTCATCGTGCTGCTCATCGGGCTGGTAGGGGAGTACATCGGACGCATTTATCTCAGCATCAACCGCTATCCGCAGTTCGTGGTGCGGCGGGTGATGCACGGCGGGGAGGAAGAAAAGCATGAAGACGACGCACGCAGTCTGGGAGCGTGAAAATATCGGCGTGGACGCGTGGGAGATCGCGCTGGACGCGCAGGACACCATTGAAGCGCTGGCGGAGGAAGAACGGCATATCATCGCCGAGGGGGCGGAGTACATCGTGCTCAAAAGCCCAGTGAACTGCCCGCAGCTGCTGTTCGGCCTGACGGGGCTGGGTTATACTTTTGTGGAAACGGTCTTCCATGTGGAAATTCGCCGGAAGGACTACCACATGCCGGAGACCATCGCCCGGTTCGACCGGGGGCTGACCGTGGTGGAGCGCACTGACCCGGAAAATCAGGCCCGCATTGACCGCATCATCCGCAGCGGAATCTTCATCAGCGACCGGGTCTCCATCGATCCCGCCTTTTCCGTGAAGCTGGGCGGCCAGCGCTATGCCAACTGGCTGCGCTCCATGGTGCAGAAGGGCGGCCATCTGTACGAGGTGTTGCAGGGCGAAAAGCCCATCGGCTTCTTCGTCATCTGCCGCAAGGACGAGGATACCGTAGACCCGGTGCTCATGGCCATGTATGACCAGCAGAACGACCGGGGGCTGGGCGCGCTTCTGCACAAAAAGACGCTGGACACCTGCTTCACCCATCCGTGCAAGCGGCTGACCAGCACCATCGTTTCCAACAACGCCAAGGTGCTGCGGGTGTATGTGAACGCGGGCGCGACCATTGCCGATACGCTGTACACATACGTCAAGCACGTCAAACACTGAGACGCGCCGGGGCGTAAGGGAGGAATCCGATGCTTACCTATATCACCAATGAATGTATGCCGCTGGAAAAAATGCTGGCCCGGGTGCAGAAGCAGCATCCCGGGGACAGCTATCTTCTGGTGGAAAAAGCGTATAAGTTCGCAGAGCAGGCCCATGCCGGGCAGGTGCGCAAAAGCGGCGAGCCCTACTTCATCCATCCGGTGTCCGTGGCCAGCATCCTCACCGACCTGATGATCGACGCGCCCACCATTGCCGCCGGTTTCCTGCACGACACCGTGGAGGACTGCCCCGGTATCACGTTGGATACCATCCGGCAGGAGTTCGGCGACGAGGTGGCCCAGCTGGTGGACGGCGTGACCAAGCTGGACAAGCTGGATTTCACCAACCGGGAGGAGCAGAAGGCCGAAAGTCTGCGCAAGATGATCCTGGCCATGTCCAAAGATATTCGCGTGGTGGTCATCAAGCTGGCCGACCGTCTGCACAACATGCGCACCCTGCGCTTTCAGCCGGAGGACCGGCAGAAGGCCATCGCCCATGAAACGCTGGATATTTACGCGCCGCTGGCGCACCGGCTGGGCATCAACTCCGTCAAGTCCGAGCTGGAGGACCTGAGCTTCAAGTACATCGACCCCGTGGCCTTCCACGAAATCGCCCAGAAGGTGGGGCAGCGCCGGGTGGAGCGGGAGGAAAGCATCCGCCGGGTGATTTCCGAGCTGTCGGAAAAGCTGGACGAGCAGCACATCCATTACGAGATGGACGGACGGCCCAAGCATCTTTATTCCATCTACAAAAAAATGCACGGGCAGGGCAAAACCTTCGACCAGATCTACGACCTGATCGCCGTGCGGGTACTGGTGGACACGGTGCAGGACTGCTACACGGTGCTGGGCATCGTCCACACCCTGTGGAACCAGATTCCGGGCCGGTTCAAGGACTACATCAGCGTGCCCAAGGGGAACATGTACCAAAGCCTGCACACCACGGTGATCGGCGGGCGGAAGATGCCCTTCCCCTTTGAGATTCAGATCCGCACGTGGGAAATGCACCGCATCGCCGAATACGGCGTGGCCGCCCACTGGCGCTACAAGGAGGGCGGCGGCGCGGGAAGCGACATGGATTCCAAGCTTTACTGGCTGCGGCAGATTCTGGACTGGCAGGGAGACACCCGGGACAGTCAGGAGTTCATCGACTCGCTGAAGACCGATCTTTTCAGCGAGGAAGTGCTGATCTTTACCCCCAAGGGCGATGTGGTGTCCATGCAGCGCGGCGCAACGCCCATTGACTTTGCCTACCGCATCCATTCCGGCGTGGGCAATCATTGCGTGGGTGCGAAGATCAACGGGCGTATCGTTACGCTGGATACGGAGCTGCAGACCGGCGACCGGGTGGAGATCATCACCAACGCCGCCTCCAAGGGCCCCAGCATGGACTGGCTCAAGATGGCCAAGACCCAGCAGGCCAAGGCGAAGATTCGTCAGTTTTTCAAGAAGGAGCTGCGGGGCGAGAACGTGGTCCGGGGCCGGGACATGCTGGAAAAAGAAGCCAAGCGCCGGGGTGTGGACTGGTACTCGCTCACGAAGCCGGAATATTACGAGGGCATTCTCAAGCGCTACGCGTTCTCCGAGCTGGACGATGTTTACGGCGCGGTGGGCTACGGCGGGATCGCCAGCGCCTATGTGGTCAGCCGTCTGCTGGAGGAGCAGCGCAAGTCAGAAACGCAGGCATTGCCCAAGGTGCAGGAGGTCAGCCGGGAGGAAGTCCAGAAGCAGCTTGGCAAGCCCACCCATGGCGTTTACGTCAAGGGCGAAAGCGGGATGCTGGTGCGTTTTGCCCGCTGCTGCAACCCGGTGCCCGGCGACGAGATCATCGGCTACGTGACCCGCGGCCGCGGCGTGACCGTCCACAAGGCGGACTGCACCAACGTTTCTGCCAGCGAGCAGGAGCGCATGGTAGAGGTCAGCTGGGCGGAGACGGGCACGGGCGCCGCGTTCAACGCATCGGTACACATAATCGCCTACGATCACGTCAGCCTATTGGGCGAATTGGCCATGTGCATCGGCAACATGGACATTCCCATCGTGGCGGTCTCCGCCAAGCGGGACGAGAAGAAAAAGACCAGCGTCATCACCATGGTCGTACAGGTCAAGGGCTTGGAGCAGGTCGACCGGATGTTCAAGCAGCTCCGCAAGCGCAGCGACATCATCGAAGTCTACCGCGCCGGCGGCTAAGCAGGGGGTGACCCCCTGCACCCCACACCGCGCCCTATGGGCGCGGGGGCGTAGGGAGACATGCGGCTTGGCTGCGGAGTTACCGCCGCTCGGCGACAGGCCTCGCGGCTCGCGGGTCTGGTGTGAGGAATGGTGCTTGGCTGGAAAAGGCCGCCGCTCGGCAACGGGCCTCGCGGCTTGTGGCAGGGAGCGACCCCTTGCACCCCGGACTGCGCGCCATGGGCGCGCAGGGGCGTAGGGAGACATGCGGCTTGGCTGCGAAGTTACCGCCGTGGCATGGAGGATGCCACGGCTCGCGGGTTGGGTCTGCGAAAAGCGGATTGCTTGTGTTTGATGGGGTTAAGTGGTGGCGGATTAAATACTGGATTATATATTTTTCTGTGCGAAGCACAGAAAAGAGTGGGATTGCAAAGGGCAACGCCCTTTGCTGCGGGGATTGGGGGCGCATAGCCCCAACGTCATCCCCCGGAAGGAGAAAGAACAATGCGCTGCGTGGTGCAGAGAGTGACGGAGGCCGCCGTTCGGATCGACGGCGAGCTGGTGGGGCAGGCGGGCAAAGGGTTCCTGCTGCTGATCGGCGTGGAGGTGGGCGACACCGCCGAGGACATGGACTATATTGCCCGCAAGGTGCCGAACCTGCGCATTTTTGAGGATGAGGACGGCAAAATGAACCGTTCCCTGCTGGACGTAGGCGGGGACATCCTGGCGGTGAGCCAGTTCACCCTGCTGGGCGACGCCCGGGGCGGACGGCGGCCCAGCTTTATCACGGCGGCAAGGCCCGAGGCGGCGGATCCGATGTATGAGGCGCTGGTGGAACGCTGGCGCGGCGAGGGCATCCATGTGGAAACGGGCCGTTTCGGGGCGGAGATGAAGGTCAGTCTGGTGAACGACGGGCCGGTAACGATTTTGCTGGATTCCCGGAAAATACTGTAATGCAGAGAGGACGCGGCTTTTCTGCGTCCAAAGGAGAACAAAATGCCGAAGGTACAGATCGAACGGCTGACGGTGGGGGATATTGACGAAAACTGCTATCTGGTGGTCAATTCGGAAACGGGCGAGCTGCTGGTGATCGACCCGGGCGCGGAAGCCGGGCGGATCATGGACGCCGTCGGTGACCGGAAGCCCCGGGCGGTGCTGCTGACCCACGGGCATTTCGATCATATTGGAGCGGTGGACGCGGTCTGCGAAAAATACGGCGTTCCCGTCTATATTCACGAAGCGGATGCGCCCAAGCTGACGGACACCGAAGCCAACACGGGGGCGAAGTTTGGTCATCCCGTCACCGTGCGGACACAGCCCCGGCTTCTGCATGACGATGAAGCGCTGAAGCTGGCCGGGATCGGCCTGAAGGTGCTGCACACGCCGGGCCACAGCAAGGGAAGCGTCTGCTATCTGCTGGAGGACGGTCAGGGAATTCTGACGGGCGATACGCTGTTCAAGGGCGGCTATGGCCGCTACGACTTTGCGGACGGCAGCTTCCACGAACTGAAGGAAAGCCTGCGGACGCTGTTCCACCTGACGCCTCAGATGCCCGCCTGGCCGGGCCATGGAGAAGCGACCGTCGCCGGACGGAACCGGGAGGAAAACGTATGAAGGATGCGGGGCAGGTCATTCTCCGAACGCCGCTGGAAGGACTGGCCAACGAGCTTTGCGAGGTCGTGAAGCTGTTTTATCATATCGACGGTTTTTCGGTGAACCCGGAGGCGGCCGAAGGGGAACCTTCGCTGCTCATCCGGCACCATTTTGAACGCACGGGCATGGAATGCCGGTGCAGCTTTGCCGTAGGCGGGGAGCGGCAGGAAAAGACGCTGCTGCTGCCTACGGTGGAGCCGGAGCGGCAGGAGCTGATCGAAAAGCGGCTCGTCAAGCGGATGTGCAAGGTCACGCTGTACGAGCTGCTCAAGCGGCTGACGGGTCAGCGGCCCCCGTGGGGATCGCTGACGGGCATTCGCCCCACCCGGCTGATCTACGAAGGGCTGGCGGACGGCCTGACCATGGACGAAGCCTGCAACCGGGTGGAGCAGACCTTCGACGTGATGCCGGAGAAGGTGGCGCTGCTTCGGGAGATCGTGGAGGTGCAGCGGACGCTGCCCGAGCCAGGCCCGGAGGAAGCCGACCTGTACGTTTCCATTCCCTTCTGCCGCACGCGCTGCGCGTACTGCTCCTTCCCCGGCGAGGCCATCGGCAAGGGCAAGCTGATCCCGCCCTATCTGGACGCGCTTCTGTGGGAGCTGGAAGAGGCGGAAAAGCTGTTCCGTCAGGCGAAGCTGGGGCTGCGGGCGGTGTACGTGGGCGGCGGAACACCTACCGCGCTGGCGGAGCCGGACTTTGCCCGGCTGATGAACCGGGTGATGGAGCTGTTCCCCAACGCCCGGGAGTACACCGTGGAGGCGGGCCGGCCCGACACCATCACCCGGGGCAAGCTGGAAACCCTGAAGGGACTGGGGGTCAGGCGCATCAGCATCAATCCCCAGACCATGAACGACGAGACCCTGCGCCGCATCGGCCGGGATCATACCTCCGCCCAGACGGAGGAAACCTTCCTGCTGGCCCGGGAGATGGGCTTTGCGGACGTCAACATGGATGTGATCACGGGGCTTCCCGGCGAGGAAATGCCCCAGTTTGAGCATACCATGGACGAGATCCGCCGCCTTGCGCCGGACAGCCTGACAGTGCATACGCTGGCCATCAAGCGTTCCAGCCGGCTCAATCTGGAAAAATATCCTCTGCCGGACGGCGACCTGACCGCCCAGATGGTGCGGCTGGGCGGTGAAACGGCCCGGGCGCTGGGCATGAAGCCCTATTACCTCTACCGGCAGAAATACATGGCGGGCCAGCAGCAGAACGTGGGCTACGCCACGGCGGGCAACGCCTGCCTGTACAATATTGACATGATGGAGGAGACCGGCTCGGTCATCGCCGCAGGGGCGGGAGCCATTTCCAAGCGGGTCTTCCCGGACCGGGAGCTGCGCATCGAGCGCGCCCCCAACGTCACCAATGTTTCAGTCTATATCGACCGCGTCGAAGAAATGGCGCGGCGAAAGGAGCGTTTATTTCAGTCATAAGGAGGAAAACCCATGAGCCGGAACATTCTCGTCGCCCTGGATCAGGGAACCACGTCCAGCCGGGCCATCGTCTTTGACGAAGCCGGGCGGATATTGGCTTCCCACGCCATCGAGTTCAAACAGCACTATCCCCAGCCGGGCTGGGTGGAGCATGACCCCGAGGACATCCTGAACACCCAGATCACCGCCCTGCAGAAAGCCGTAGAGCTGAGCGGCGTGGAGGTGCAGGACATCGCCGCCATCGGCATCACCAACCAGCGGGAAACCACCCTTTTGTGGGAAAAGGACACGGGCCGCTGCGTCCACAATGCCATCGTGTGGCAGTGCCGCCGCACCGCGCCCTATGTGGAGCGGCTGGTGCAGGAGGGCAAAGCCGGCATGATCCGCCAGAAGACCGGACTGGTGCCGGACGCGTATTTCAGCGGCACCAAGCTGGCCTATCTGCTGGACACGCTGAACCTGCACGAACGGGCCGAGCGGGGCGAGCTGTGCTTCGGCACGGTGGACAGCTTCCTGTGCTGGAATCTGGTGGAGGGACGGCCTCACGTGACCGACGCGACCAACGCCGGACGCACCATGCTGTTCAATATCCATACCCAAAGCTGGGACGACGAACTGCTTTCCATGCTGAATATTCCCCGGGCCGTGCTGCCCGAGGTGGTGGACAGCGCGCATGTGGTGGGCAACCTGCGCCCGGAGATCCTGGGCCGCCCCATTCCCGTGGCGGCCATGGCGGGCGACCAGCACGCGGCGCTGTTCGGACAGGGCTGCTTTACGCCGGGCATGGTGAAAAACACCTACGGCACCGGCTGCTTCATGCTGATGAACACCGGCGACACTCCGGTGGAAAGCCGCAACGGCCTGCTGACCACCATGGCGTGGCGGCTGAACGGCAAGCCCACCTATGCGCTGGAGGGCAGCGTTTTCATGGGCGGCGCTACGGTGCAGTGGCTCCGGGACGAAATGAAGCTGATTTCCACGGCCGCCGAGAGCGAGCAGATCGCCCAGAGTGTGCCGGATACGGCGGGAGTCTTTCTGGTGCCCGCCTTTACCGGCCTGGGCGCACCCTATTGGGACATGTACAGCCGAGGCACCATCGTGGGCATGACCCGGGGTACGGGCCGGGCGCATATCGTCCGGGCGGCGCTGGAGGCCATCTGCTATCAGAGTCATGACCTGTACAGCGCCATGGTAGCCGACCGGGGCGGCGAAAAGCCCGTCCAGATGAACGTGGACGGCGGCGCCAGCGCCAACGGCTTCATGATGCAGTTCCAGTCGGATATTCTGGGCATTCCCGTGGTTCGGCCTGTGGTGCTGGAGACCACGGCGCTGGGCGCGGCTCTGCTGGCGGGCATTGGCGTGGGCCTGTACGCCAGCAAGGAAGAGGCCGCCTCCATGGTGAAGCCCGACCTGACCTTCCTGCCTCAGATGGACGGCCATAACCGCGATCTGGCTCTGTACGGCTGGCATCGGGCCGTGGAACGGGCGAAGAATTGGGTAGAAGTACGATAAAAAGAAAACGGCGCTGTCGGCGATCCTGCCGGCGGCGCTGTTTTTGTATGAAGGAGAAGAATCGACAGGAACGCGGCTCGAAGGAAGCGGCCCAACCCCCTTCGGAAAATTTATGATTTTGATATACAAATGTATGGATTTTCGCTATTGTTCAAATCAACGAAAAGTCCTACAATGAACATATCATCCCAATACATATGAAAGAGGGCTTTTCCATGTTGAATTACCATGTGAAGATCGGTCTGGCACCCATGCGCCGCGACGTCACTCCCCGTCCCGGCATCTTTAACTGGGAAAAAGCTGAAGAGCGCGGCCGCGCAGCCGTGGAATATATCGAGAAGCACTTTGCTTCCGAAAATGTCAGCTTCGTTGACCTCAAGGGCATCAATCCCGTCGATGTGATGTACTGCGAGGCAGATGCGGAAAAGGTCATCGAGCGGTTCAATCAGGAAAAGGTGGACGCGGTGTTCATCATCAACTCCAACTTCGGCAACGAAGAAATCGCGGCGCAGGTGGCCCGGGGCGTGGGCAAGCCCGTCTGCATCTGGGCGCCCATCGACACCAGCTTCCTGCCGGACGGCACCCGCTACACCGACAGCCAGTGCGGCCTGTTCGGCGTCAGCCGCCAGCTGCAGCGGTTCCACATTCCCTTCAGCTATATCG
>CAKUCE010000009.1 GCA_934643535.1 uncultured Clostridia bacterium
CGGGGTTTCTGAACCTTTCAGGCGGCTGGCCATTCGCGGCCGGCCGCCTTGCTGATGGGCAAAATGTAGCTTCCCTTCGCGGCCGCTTCATTCTCGGTTTTTTCGGGCGTTTTTTTCTGTTTTTCTTTATTTCACGGCTTGACAGTCTGAAACACTGGTGTTATACTTGCTTTTGTAAGAAGAAGCTGCCCGCTTCTCACCGCGTAGCGACGTTGCGTCGGTCATGGCACATAAGTCCATGGGGTGCTTGCGGCGGGTAGTTTGTGCCCGGCGTTTTTTTATTGCCTAAAAACCCGGACCGCAGAAACCAACAACCATTTGGAGGTGCATCCACATCAACGAGCCGATGATCAACGAAGAAATCCGCGACAGAGAGGTGCGGCTGATTTCCGCCGACGGCGAACAGCTGGGCGTTATGCCCACCCGTCAGGCGCTGGAAATGGCCGAACAGGCCGGACTGGATCTGGTAAAGATCGCAGCGAACGCTCAGCCCCCTGTCTGTAAGCTGATGGACTACGACAAGCACCGCTACGAGCAGTCCAAGCGGGAGCGCGACCTGCGCAAGAATCAGCGCATCGTAACGCTCAAAGAGGTGCAGCTTTCCGCCACCATTGAGGAAAACGACGTTCAGACCAAATTCCGCAACGCCGTCAAGTTCCTGCAGGACGGCGACAAGGTCAAGGTCAGCATCCGCTTCCGTGGGCGGCAGATCGCCCATGCGGACATCGGCATGAAGATCATGGAGGACTTCGCCAGCCGCATTGAGGAATACGGCACCGTCGAGCGCCGTCCCATGCTGGAAGGCCGCCACATGATCATGATTCTGGGGCCGAAGGCGGAAAAGAAGAGCTTCGCCGAAAAGACGCAGGCGCGCAAGGAAAAGCACGCCGCCAGTCAGGCCGAAGCCGCCGAAACTCCCAAGGAGCCCAAGCCGCAGCCCAAGAAAAAGGTCAAGCGCGAAAGCGAAAACATGATTTGACCCATGGAAAGGCCATCCTTTGCCGGGGCCAAGCCCCGGCATTTCATGGATAGCACACGGAAGGAGGACAACCCCTATGCCTAAGCAGAAATCCCATCGTGGAGCAGCCAAACGCTTCTTCTTCTCGAAGAACGGCAAAGTGATGCATAAGCAGATGAACGCGAACCATCAGGTGCATTTGAAGACCACCAAGCGCACCCGTCACCTGCGTGCGGACGGTGTGGTGGACAACGCGGCCGAAGCCCGTACCATCCACAAGCTGCTGCCCTACAAATAAGCTTTGCTAACGATTCAAGGAGGATAAGAAAATGGCACGTATCAAAGCAGCCGTTAACGCCCACAAGAAGCGCCGCAAGGTGCTGAAGCTTGCCAAGGGCTACTATGGCGCCAAGTCCAAGCAGTACCGCGCCGCCAGCGAGCAGGTCGCCCGCAGCCTTCGCTATGCTTATGAAGGCCGTAAGATGCGCAAGCGCGACTTCCGCCGTCTGTGGATCACCCGTATCAACGCCGCCGCTCGCCTGAATGGCATGAGCTACAGCGTGCTGATGGATGGTCTGAAGAAGAAGAACATCCAGATCAACCGCAAGATGCTGGCTGACATCGCTGTGAATGATCCCGCCGCTTTCACCAAGCTGGTGGAGACCGTGCGCGGCTAAGGTATCCCGTTCTTTTCCCCCCTTGTGCGCCCCGCGCCGAGGGGGTTTTCTTATCACCGAAAGGAGGCCCGCCCATGCCTTCTGTTACTACGCAGGGAATCGTGCTGCGTTTTGCCAATTACCGGGAGCATGACCGGATGCTGACCATTCTCAGCCCGGACTACGGCCGGATCGACGCGCTCTCCCGAGGCTGCCGCCGCCCCAAAAGTCCCCTACTGCCCGTCAGCGAACTATTTGTCAGCGGCGAGTTTGTCCTCTACCAGAGCCACGATCATTTCACCCTGACCTCCTGCGCTTTGGCGGACAGCTTTTATCCCCTGCGTTTGGAGCCTTACCGGCTGACCTGCGCCAGCTACATGGCGGCGCTTTGTCAGGCGGCGGTTCAGCCAGGGCAGGAATCCCGCGGCTTATATGCCCTTCTGTTAAAGGGGCTGTACTACCTGACCTACAACGCCGATGCAGATGCGTTGGAAACCACGTCGGCCTTTCTGCTTCTCTTTGCGGTGGAATGCGGCTACCGTCCCCGGCTGACGCGCTGCGCCCACTGCCGCCGTCCGCTGGACGTGGCCGCCGGCGGACGTCTCGACGTTGAAGCGGGTGGGCTTTGCTGCCCGGACTGTTCCGGCCGTTCCACCCTTCCCGTCTCTTCCGCTCAGATCGACTGGATGAAGGAGACCATTCTGGGCGGGTTAGTCGTCCGTCCTCGCGGCGAAGGTTCCGCCCTTTTCGATCTTCTCCGCCGTTATGTGGAAACCCGTCTGGACACCGTCATCAAGCCCAGCCGACTTCTGCAGGGGTAGCAAGGGGCAGTGCCCCTTGACCCCGAACTGCGCGCCCAAGGCGCGCAGGGGCGTAGGGGGACATGTGGGGTGGCCGGTTTTTACCGCCGTGGCACGACGGGTGCCACGGCTCGCCGGTTTGGTGTAGTTTCCCATTTATCGGCGAGAGCTGGCCACCATTTTCCCGCCCGTTGTATCAAAATCATGACTCTCTTGCCGTTGCTTGCAGGTTTCTTCCCCTCATTTTCGTTCCATTTTATGACAAGTCTTTATCTGGAGGGGTGGTCATGAAAAAGCCGCGATTAGTCTCATTCTGTATTTGCCTGATGATGTTATGGCCGGCGTTGGCTTACGGAGAGGGGCAATCCTACTCCATTCAGGAGTTGCCCAACGCGACTTCTTCTCATTGGCAGGAGACCTACGAGGCCCACGGGCGGACGATTTCTGTCGATGTGGAGATCGAAATCCCCTGTGTGGAGACTGCGCCGGTGCTTCTGGTGCGGGCTGCGTCTCCGCTGCCCGACGCGCGCGTCGAGGAGCTTCAAGCCTTTTGCACATCGGCCATGGAAAAGGATGAAATCCACTCCTACAGCTTTCAATCGACCCCTTTTTCGACGGCTTACGACCACGCAACGCCGCCTATGTGGGGAAAAACACGAAAGGACGACGCTTCCTACAATCAGGCCGCCATGGGCTGGGACTCCCACCTTCTTTCCGACTACCGCATGGATGCGGCTTATGCGGATCATAATCCTCTGCTGTTGGGGGATGCTGTCATTGCTGCAAAAAAGCAGGTCTCGGAGTTCTTTCCGAATGATGCGCTTGATTTGACAAACGTCGCCGTTTTTGACCGGACCTTTTCCAAAAAGACCGGAGAACCGATCAGCGAAAAAGGCTATTATCACTTGGAATTTCACCAGACCTTCCACGGCATTCCCTTCATGGGGAGCGTCCACAGCACCTTCTCCACCAAAGCCGTTGGGGATGAAAACTATCTGCTGGAAATCCGCGGCTGCGCTTCTGTCGATGTCTGGGACGAGGATTCTTTTCTGCTCAAATGCCTTTTTTATGAAGAATCCGGCGTTGTGTGCGAGGATATTCCCCTGCTTCCGTTTGACGACGTAAAAGGCAAAGTGGAGGCTCTGATTCGCGCGGGATACATTCGTGCAGTCGATCGGGTGGCGCTGGGATATGGGCAGTATGATACTGAAAACCCGCAGGAACAGCTTTTGCTGCCCTCTTGGGTCGTATGGGTCGAATATCAGCAGGACGGCCCTCTGGCGGAAAGAAGCGGCCCCTTCTATACCGACGGCTGGCTGGAGGACGAGCCGTACTACCGACCGATGATCCTCAACGCGCAGACCGGCGAAATGGTCGATCCGGAAAACAACGAATATGGGCGGTGTCTGGCGCCCGCAATCAAACAATAGGAAAAGAGGACGAGTGGGGCTTCCCCGCTCGTCCTCTTTTTGAATGCCCTGATCGTGCGGTCGCCCGTCAGGCTTGTTTCCCGGTTGTTTCCTCCAGAACGATCCGATGAACGCCCTCCAGGCACTCCGGATTGCTGGCGACCACTGCCGTGGACAGGTCAAAATCCACTTTTCCCGTCAGCGGCATGCAGAACACGCCGCCTGCCTCGGTCACCAGCAGCGCTCCCGCCGCCACGTCCCACGGCTTCAGCCGCAGCTCAAAAAAGGCATCTGTCCGTCCGCAGGCCACGTAGGCCAGATCCAGAGCCGCCGAGCCGGAACGCCGCAGATCCCCCGCTTCCCGCAGGAAACGATAAACGATCCGCATGGTGGCCCGGTTGAGTTCTTCGTAATAGGGTGCCGTGCCGAAACCGATCAGCGCCTTGTCCAGCGAACGCTGCGAGACGATGATCCGCTTTCCGTTCAGCCATGCCCCACGCCCTTTCTCAGCGCTGAACAGCTCCTCCGTAAAGGGATTGTAGACGCAGGCCAGCACAGGCTCCCGGTTTTTCATCAGCGCTGTCGAAATCGCTGAATGGCGGTAGTGATGGATCAGATTGGTGGTTCCGTCAATGGGGTCTACGATCCATGTTTCTCCATCCGAGAGCTTTTCATTTTCCTTCTCCTCGCAGATAAACGCAGCCCCGGGGAGAAGCGCGCTCAATTCCGCCATCAGCATTCGCTGAACCTGCACGTCCATATCGGTCACAAAATTGGCATGGCCTTCTTTCTCCGTCACGGATAGTTCCGCTGCTGTGACCACCGTTTTTCCAATGCGGCGAACAATGGCTTCCAGTTGCTCCAGCATACTGTTTTCTCCTTTCGCCCTTACGGACTTCTTTTATCAAAAATCCGGCTGCCCCCAACGGGAACAGCCGGATCGGCTTATAACATTCCGAGGATCCACATCACCAGCAGGCTCATGCCGATAATCACCAGCAGGCAGGGGATCACGATCACGAAGAACGCCGTCACCACCATGATGACCTTGTCCTGAAAGGGCACGCCCTCCATGCGCTCGCTGAATTCCTTCTCCTGCTCCGGAGTGACTTTTTTCAGCCGCTTCCAGATCATGCCTGAGTCTCCTGCGCCGCAGTGCGGCTGGACTTCTTCTCCATCTTGGGAAGCTCGAAGAGATAGTTGCCGTTCTCGTCCAGCTTCTTCTCCGGGAAGTGGCAGGCCAGGAAGTGACCGGGCTCCACCTCACGCAGCTCCGGCGGGACGCGCTTGCACTTGTCACAGGCCATATAGCAGCGGGTGTGGAACTTGCAGCCGGACGGGGGCTTGATGGGGCTGGGGATATTGCCTTCCAGCAGGATGCGCTCCTTATCCAGGCTGTCGGGGTCCGTAGTGGGGATGGAGGACAGCAGCGCCACCGTATAAGGATGACGCGGGTCGCGGAAAATGGTTTCCGCGTCGGCCAGCTCCACCACGTTGCCCAGATACATGACGCAGATACGGTCGGAAATGTAGCGAACCACCGACAGGTCATGAGAAATGAACATGTAGGTCAGGTTCTCTTTTTCCTTCAGCTCCTGCAGCAGATTGATGATCTGGGACTGAATGGACACGTCCAGCGCGGAGACGCACTCGTCGCACACGATGAACTTGGGCTGTACTGCCAGCGCGCGGGCAATGCAGATACGCTGCCGCTGACCGCCGGAGAACTGATGGGGATAACGATGCAGCATATAATCCTGCAGGCCGCACTTCTCCATCGTCTCGATGATATACTCGCGCATGGCCTCGGAGCCGTGCTTGTAGAAGTGGTGGGTCACCAGACCTTCTTCGATGATCTGTCCGATGGTGAAGCGGGGATTCAGGCTGGAGTAGGGATCCTGGAAGATGATCTGCAGATCCTTACGCAGCGCCCGCTGTTCCTTGTACTTCAGCCGGGACAGGTCAACGCCGTCGTCGCGCATGGCCTCGTACTTGGCGAACTCGGGATTGGCGGCATACTTCTGCCGCAGCGCGGTCAAAGAGGATTCCAGCTCGACGATTTTCTTGTCCTCAGCGGCAATTTCATCGTCCAGCGCCTTGATCTTCTCTTCCAGCTTTTCCACGCCGCCGGCGTTGCTGCCCTTGCGATGCTCGACCTCCACCGCCAGATTTACCCGGCGGGCGGAAAGCTGAGCGCGCCTGGCGCTGGCCTCGTATACCTGAAGAATCAGCTGACGGCCCTGATCATTGTCGTCCACGGCAAAGAAACCGCCGACGATCTTCACGATGTGATCCAGACAGGTCTGCTCCTCACAGCGGGCCAGATTGCGATCCTGCAGCAGATAGAAATCAGCCTTGTCCTCTCCGATCTCCTCCACCTTGCGGTTGAGCTCGGCGGCCTTTTCCTGCGCCTTTTTGTACTTCTGACGGTACTTGTCCAGATGACGGAGGGTATCCTCCATATAGCTGGGAGCCACTTCCGCCAGCGTCTTGCCGTAATACATGGTCGTACCGGCCGTCTGGGGATAGAGCTGCAGCAGCACACGGCCCAGCGTACTCTTGCCGCAGCCGGACTCGCCCACCACGCCGATGGTCTCGCCCTCATAGATGTCCAGCGAAATATCCTCATTGGCGCGGACGTACTGCTGGGTCTTCTGGAAGACGGAGGATTTAGCGACGGGGAAATACTTCTTCAGATTAGTGATTGACAGTAATTTCTTTGTGTGCGGCACTCCGTCTCACCTCCTTCTCCGGGTAGAAGCAGCGGATCAGCTGCCCGTTCCCCATGTCCTTCAGCTCGGGTTCTTCTTCCATGCACTTCTTCGTGCAGTATTTGCAGCGGGGTGCGAACTTGCAGCCCTTGGGCAGGGCCAGCGGATGAGGCACCACGCCGGGAATGGGTTCGATTTTGTCCTTGGAATCCAGCCGGGGGATGGAATACATCAGGCCCTCGGTGTAGGGATGGCTCATCTTGCAGTCGGAGAAGATGGTGCGGGCGGAAGCCTTTTCGACCACCTGGCCGCAATACATAACCGCTACGTCGTCCGCCATTTCGTTGATAACGCCCAGGTCATGGGTGATGAAGATGATACTGGTGCCCTTTTCCTCCTGCAATTCGTTCATCAGGCGAAGGATCTGGGCCTGAATGGTCACGTCCAGAGCCGTGGTGGGCTCGTCGGCGATCAGGATCTTCGGTCGGCAGGCCAGCGCCATGGCGATCATAACGCGCTGCCGCATACCGCCGGACAGCTGGTGAGGATACTGACGAATGACGGCTTCCGGATTGGGGATCTGCACGTCGGCCAGCATTTTCAGCGCCAGCTCATGGGCTTCCTTCTTGGTTTTGCCCTGATGGATGATGAAGGGCTCGCTCAACTGACGATCCACCGTGAACACGGGGTTCAGGGAGGTCATGGGCTCCTGAAAAATGACGGAGATCGCGTTGCCGCGGATCTGGTACATTTCGTTCAGCGACAGCTTGGTCAGATCCTTGCCCTCAAAGAGCACCTCGCCCCCGGCGATGTAACCGTTGGCGTCCAGCAGCTGCAGGATGCTCATCGCGGAAACGGATTTTCCGGAACCGGACTCGCCCACGATACCGATGGTCTTGCCGGGTTCAAGGGAATAGGAAACATCATTGACCGCCTTCACGATGCCCTTTTTCGTTTTGAAATAGGTATGAAGGTTTTTAACTTCCAGCAACGGCATTTCTCTTTCCCCCTTACTTATCAATGTTGGACTTGGGGTCCATTACGTCGCGCAGCGTATCGCCCACGATGTTGATGCAGATCGTGGTGATCGCCAGGAACAGGGAGGTAAAGAGCCACTGCCACCAGTAGTTGCCGATGATGGTGGCGTTGTTGGCGCCGTTGAGCATGTTGCCCCAGGTGGGCCGGGGATAGTGAACGCCGAAGCCGAGATAGCTCAGGGAGGATTCCGTCAGCATGCAGCCTGCGAAGTCCAGCGTCAGGGTCACCAGAATGACGGAGACCACGTTGGGCAGGATGTGCTTGAAGGCGATCGTCCGCTCACTGACGCCCATGGCCTTGGCGGCGGTGACATACTCGCTTTCGCGGGCCACCAGCACCTGACCGCGTACCAGACGGGCCAGTGAAGGCCATGTCAGCACGCCCAGAATGACCATGATAATGAAGATACGCATGTCCTCGCTCAGGGTCATCTGGCTCATGACGGAGCTCAGAATCATGGCGAAGGGCAGGAAGGGGATGGCGGTGAAAATTTCCGTCACGCGCATCAGCACCATATCCACCTTGCCGCCGAAGTAGCCGGACAGACAGCCGATGATGATACCGATGATGGTGGAGAAGATAACGGCCACAGCGCCGATGGTCATGGTCATCTTGCCGCCCGCGCAGATGCGCTGGAAGATGTCCGCGCCGTAGGTATCGGTGCCGAAAAGGTAGCCCTTCAGGCCCCAGGTGCCCAGCAGCTTGCCGTTTTCATCCACGGCGTAGTTCTGGAAGGAACCGGTGAAGACCTGCGCCGCGCCCTGCACCTTGGCAGGCGCGCTGGACTGGCCGAAGTGGTTCTTGCCCCAGGAGTACACATGACCCTTGTTGGTAATGCCGGTGTAGTGATAGGTACCGGCGCTGATGCTGCCAATCAGGAAGTGCTCGTCCTCCTCCATAGCGGGAATTTCCACGCAGTCGGAGGTGAAGTCGCCGGACAGAGCGATAGAACCGTCGCTCAGCTCCAGGCAGAGGGTATCGCTGGTCGCCACGATCCGCTCGATGGTGCGTCCGTTCAGGAAATCCTTAGTCTTCTGGGACTGGGCGTACACGTTGGTGCGCAGGGTGCCGTACAGGCCGCGGGTACCGGTGTAAACGCTGGTGCCCTCTTCCTTGATGCCGACGATGTAGTTCAGCAGGAAAGCCACGTCCTTCAGGCCGTGATTATCAAGGAATTTGTCGATGTTGGCGTAGGTCAGCTTGTTGCCCCACATATACAGCGTACCGTCGTTCATCAAAATGGCGGAGCACTGATAGCCGCAAGTCAGCTTTTTGACGTTGGCCACGTCAATGCCGCCCTCCACCATGATTTCTTCCGGCATCACGGCGATATTGGGGTTATCGATCATTTCCTGCGTGCGGCCGTACTGGCCCAGCTTGTTGTTGCCCCAGGCATAAACCTTGCCGTTTTCGCCGATGGCCACGATGTGGTCGATACCGGCGGACACCAAGGCAATCTTGGTGTTCCTGACTTCGTCGGGAATATCCGCCACGTTGATGCCGGTGGTGCCGATCTGGGTCGCGCCCCAGACATACACCTTGCCCGCGTTGGACAGGCCCACGGTAAAGCTGCCGTTGGCGTCGATCATCTTAATGTCGTCCCGCAGCTCCCGGGGAACGGACATCATGCTCATGGTGGGAGGCACGCTCTTCTGAGTGACCTCGGTGTAGCTGTCCGAATAGTTGGTCAGGAACAGGGGGCCGATGAATACGAACAGGAACATGGCGATGACCACGCACAGCGCGAACACGGCCAGCTTCCGCTCCAGAAAATTGCGCACCAGCTGGCGGCCGGGGCTGACGATCTCTTCCACGTCGTTAATGCGGTTTTCTTCCTGCTGCTGCAGCGTTTCCTCGGCGTACTGGCGGCTGGCGCCCATAAAGGCGCGGCTGATCCAGCGGAAGGGCGCAAAGCCCTTTTTGGAGGAGGACTGCTGATTCTGCTTTTTGCTCATTTGCTTCTCTCCTCCTTACTTGCTGACGCGCACGCGCGGGTCGACCAGACCGTACACGATGTCGATGACCAGATTGCCCAGCAGGGACAGCATGACGTAGAACATCTGCAGCAGCATGATAACGTCAAAGTCAGCCGTGCGCAGGGACGAGATCATCAGGTCGCCCATGCCGTTCAGGGCGAACATCTGCTCAATGACCACGGAACCGGAGAAAATGCCCAGGAACCAGCCCACCACCAGCGTGACAATGGGGATCAGGGCGTTGCGCCAGGCGTGAGAATAGATGATGGCCTTCTCCCGAACGCCCTTGGCCCGGGCCGTCTTGATGCAGTCCATGGACAGTGCTTCGATCATGGATGCGCGGACGTAGCGGGTCATGCCGCCCAGAGAGCAGAAGGTCATGACGATCAGGGGCAGAGCCAGGAAGTACATGCGGTCGGTGAAGAACTTCCAGCCCGTGTAGCTACTGCCGGGGGTCTTGATGCCGCTGGGCGGGAAAATGTGCAGCAGCGAGCAGAAGATCCAGATGAATAAAATAGCGATCAGGAAGGTCGGCAGGCTGTAACCGATAATGGTCATCATCTGCACGGCCTGATCGCCGCGGCTGTTTTTCTTCACAGCACAATGAATGCCCAGAGGAATGGTGATTCCCAGAGCCAGAATGGTAGCGAATATATTGATAAATATGGTGTTGCCCATGCGAGGCTTCACGACGTTGATCACCTCGTCGCGGGCTTCATATGAATAGCCGAAGTTGCCCTGCAGCAGGCCGCTGTAGCTTCCGTCGTACAACGGATACAGGCCCACCCAGCGGAGATAGCGGATCACCATGTTATTGGTATCGGTGCCATAACGGCGCTGATATTTCAGGTACAGCTCCTGAAAACGGGTTTCCATGTCCGCAGCGGACATGCCTTTTTTCATGGTCTGGATCTCAGCCTTAGCGTCCGTATAGGCGCGGTTGCTGGGAACCATGTTGTAAATGATAAACATCAAGAAGGACAAGATCACGAGAACCAACAGCATATAGCCGATTCTCTTTACGATATATCTACCCATTGTTCATTCCTCGCTCCGACTCCCGTCCGGGAAAGACTTCGTTGGCTTTCCAAGAACTGTAATATCCCCAAGGCAGGGGTCTCCCCCTGCCTTGGGGTGAGGGAGCGAAACGCTCCCGAACCAGGTTTCTTTTTGCTGTGATTACTTCAGCCAGAAGATATCGGCCTGATCCTTGATGTAGTACTGAGAATAGTCGTCGTACATGGCGGGATCGATGGTCAGATTGTAGGCGTAGTCATAAGCAGCAGAGGTGAAACCGGTCGCGAAGTTGAAGACGGAGTACATGGGGCTGCCAGAATAGTAGCCGTACACCGCAGCCTGATACAGCTCGTCCAGCATGGGAGCGAAGTCGCCCAGCGTGTACTGAACGTTGAAGCCAGCAGCGATCATGTTGTCGTTGGTGGCAAAGCCGGTCATCAGCTGATCGGTGAAGGGGTTGTCGGTGGTGCCGTACCAGTTCAGGACCAGCGGCATATAGTAATCGTCGCCGACCTTGGTGGTCACATAAGCGCCATCCTTGGACTTGTAGTTGATGTCGTTCTCGGTGGCGATAGCGCCGGGGATCTTCTTATAGCGAACGCCCTCGACGTAGTCGTTGCCCTCGGCATCGTACACCCAGCCGCCCTCGGTCAGCACTTCGATAGCGCTGTCCACGGAGGTAGCATAGGCGTTCAGGATCATGCCCTGATCCACAGCGGCTTTGTACATCCAGCTGCCGGAATAGTAGGGGCCGTCCACAACGCCGCCGTAGCCGCCGGTGAAGTCCTTGGCGAACTTGGCGCGATCCATGCAGTAGGCGATAGCCTGACGCACTTCGGTGAACTGAGCGGGGCCGTAGTCTGCACGGAAGCCCAGCTTGCCATAACCAGCGCGGCTGTAATGGGTGTAAACGTACTTGCCTTCGGAGCCATCGGCCAGGGCCAGAGCTTCGTTGGTCTCGTCGCCGCCGGTGATGCCCGCGATGACGTCCAGAGTGCCGGCCTTCAGGTCTTCCAGCTGAGTGCTGGAAACGATCTTCTTATAGACGACCTTCTTGATGGTGGGCTTCACGCCTTCGTAGTTGCCCTTGAAGTTGGGGTTCAGCTCCAGAACAGCAGACTTGTCGGCGCTGTCATAGGAGGTGACCATGTAGGGGCCGGAGTAGGGATAGGTGGTATCGGTGTTCAGACTGGATTCCACAATGTGGTCAGCCATCACATACTTGTCGCCTTCCTTGGCGTAGAAATCATCGGTGAAGTACACGCCGTTGCCGTCGTCCTTGATGTCGGCGTCGCCGATCCACAGGGGCAGATAGTCAGCGGTCAGGCCAGCGTAAGAGATGGCGTAGAAGTAGTTGGCATAGTCCTGGGACACGGTGATGGAGTAGGTGTAATCATCGATCATCCGCAGACCGGCCAGTTCCTTGGAGCCGGAGCCCTCGGTGCCGTCATAGGAGTTGAACTCTTTGAAGCCGACCAGCGTCATGGCAGACTGATGATCCTTACCGGCAGCAGCCACAGCCACGGGGCTGGAGAACACCATGGGGAAGACCACGTAGTTCTTCACGGTCACGGGGGAGCCGTCGCTGAACTTCAGGTCGTCGTAGATGGTCACGGTGTAGGTGCGGGTGCCATCCTCGTTCATGGTCTCCTCATGAGACTTCACGACGGTGGGGTTGAACTCGAAGCCGCCTTCCTTGGTGGTGGAGACGGTTTCCAGACCGCGGGTCATGTCCTGCACGTCCAGATCAGCAGCGCCGGGGTTGGAGCCGCCGAAGGTGGCGTAACGGAACTTGCCGGACAGGTCGGTGGTGTTGCCCAGGATGATGCTGTTGTCCGACTTTTCGGAGGTCCAGTCGATCAGGGCGTCAGAGGGAGACCAGTAGGGGTTGGTGGGATGCTCTTCCACGCCCTTGATCTGCGCGTTGTACAGATCGTAGTACTCGTTGGAGTACAGCGGGATTTCGGGCAGCAGGGTGTTCCAGCGCTGCATGTACAGACGCCACCAGGTAGCGTACACATCGTCTTCGGTATCCCAGCCGTCAACGACCTGGGTGTTGTAAACCATGGCCATGCTCAGGAAGTCAAGGCCCAGCTCATACTGCACGCCATCCTTTTCGATGTAGCACAGGCCGGTTTCCTCATCCTCGGTAACATCGGCGATGGTGGTTTCAGCGCCAAACTGAGAATACAGAGAGGTGTAATCCACGCCGTATTCTTTGCCGTTGATGCTCTTGGTCTCAGCTTCCTCAGCAAAGGCAGCGGGAACCAGAGAGAGCAGCATCGCGGCGGCCAGAACCAGAGAGAGCAGCTTCTTCATGTTCAGTGTCCATCCTTTCTTTTCGCTTCCCGCCGGACATTGTTCCTTCTATGTACAGCGGTTATTCTCAATTTTACGTCACGTCCACCATTTTGTCAATGTTCTTTCCCAATTTCCATACGTTTTCTACAAAAAGGCAGCAGCCAAAGTGCAGATGAGCGTCCCTTTTCCTTCACATGCCGCGCCGGGCAGACAGATTCCGGAAGGGCTGCCGAAGTTCGGAAGGGCTCGCAGGGGGCAAGGTCTGGGCGGTTTCGCCGCCTTTTCGCGGAAAAAGGCGGATGCATTTTACCGTCAGGCAGATTGCAGCAGCAGCCGGACGTCCGGCGGAAGGGTACAAAAAAGCGACCCTTTCGGGCCGCTTTTTCAGGCTGTGCCATATTACTCCTGGGCGGGAGCTCCCACGGGGCAGGTGCCGGCGCAAGCGCCGCATTCGATGCACTTATCAGGATCGATCACGTACTTGCCGTCGCCCTCGGAGATCGCTTCCACGGGGCACTCGGACTGGCAGGCGCCGCACATGATGCACTCGTCAGAAATTACATATGCCATCGTCGTTTACCTCCTGTATTAATGGCAGGCTTCTTTTGGGAGGTCTGCTTAGATGAATGATAACACGAAAGCGTCCAAGTTGCAAGTACAAAGCGCCCCTGTTTTTCCTTCCATTTGGAATTTGAAGCAGCTGCTTTCCGTCAGGCTTTTTCCGGCGCGGGAAGCTCTTTTTGTTTCTCCCGCAGAGCGGACAATTCTTCGTGAACCTTCGTCATCACAGGGATCGCCATATCCACCGCTGCCTCGGGGGACAGATTCCGCTCGCAGAGCACCATCTCCGGCTTTTTGCCCACAGCGAAGCGCAGCCGCCCGTCCGCTTTGGTGATGGCTTCAAACAGCTGATCGGGCTCGGGCATGTGCCGCTCATCCAGCCGCAGGTGAACGCCGTCGGGCCGCAGGGACAGATGGCTGACCCCCAACTTGCGGGTCACGCCCCGCAGCTGGGCGATGCGGATGAGGTTCTCCACCGGCTCGGGAATATCGCCGAAGCGGTCGATCAGCTCCTCCTCGATGGACAGGCGGCTCTCCTCGTCCTCCACCATGGCGATGCGCTTGTATACCTCCACCCGGAGGCGCTCCTCCCGGACATAGCTTTCCGGCAGATACGCGTCGATGTTCAGCTCCACCCGGGTATCCAGCTCGGGGATCTGCTCCTTGCCCTGGGCCTCCCCCACCGCCTGTTCGATCAGCTTGACGTACATATCGTAGCCCACGGTGCTCAGATGGCCGCTCTGCTCCGGGCCCAGCACGTCGCCTGCGCCGCGGATCTCCAGATCGCGCATGGCGATACGGTAGCCCGCGCCGAACTCGGTGAACTCCCGAATGGCGTTCAGCCGCTTCTGGGCGGTCTCCGACAGGTTCTTATTGGCCCGGACGGTGAAGTACGCATAGGCCTGACGGCTGCTGCGGCCCACCCGGCCCCGGATCTGGTACAGCTGGCTCAGGCCGAAATGATCCGCGTCAAAGACGATCAGCGTGTTGGCCTCAGGCACGTCCAGCCCGCTTTCCACGATGGTGGTGCATAAAAGCACATCGTATGCGCCAGCGTAAAAGTCCAGCATCACGTCTTCCAGCGCGTTTTCCCGCATCTGGCCGTGGGCCACGCCGATCCGCGCTTCCGGCACCAGCGCCTGAATGCGCTGACGCATCTGTTCGATGGAGCGCACCCGATTATATAGGAAGTAAACCTGCCCGTCCCGCTGCAGCTCCCGGCGGATGGCCTCCCGGATGATGCCGTCGTCGTAGTCCATCACGTAGGTCTTGACAGGAAGCCGCTCCTCGGGCGGCGTTTCCAGCAGGCTCATATCCCGGATGCCCACCATGCTCATGTGCAGGGTGCGGGGAATGGGCGTGGCGGACAGAGTCAGCACGTCCACCTTTTCCTTCATATTTTTAATGGCTTCCTTGTGGTTCACCCCGAAGCGCTGCTCTTCGTCCACGATCAAAAGGCCCAGATCGTGAAATTTCACGTCCTTGCCCAGCAGACGGTGGGTGCCCACGATCATGTCCAGCTCGCCTTTTTCCAGCTTTTTCAGGGTCTCCTTCTGCTCGGCGGCAGTGCGGAACCGGCTGAGCATATCCACCCGTACCTCAAAACCGGAAAAGCGCTTCTTGATGGTATTGTAGTGCTGCTGCACCAGAATGGTGGTGGGGGCCAGCAGGGCCACCTGTTTGCCTTCCACCACGGCCTTGAACGCGGCGCGCAGGGCCACTTCCGTCTTGCCGTACCCCACGTCGCCGCACAAAAGCCGGTCCATGTTGTGGGGGCTTTCCATATCGGCCTCGATCTGGGCCACGGACTGCTGCTGATCCTGCGTCAGCTCGTAGGGGAAGGCGTCCTCGAATTCCTGCTGCCACGGGTTTTCATGGCTGAAGGCATAGCCGGGATTCTTGGCCCGGCGGGCGTACAGCGCCGCCAGATCGAAGGCCAGCTTTTTCAGTCCCGCCTTGACCTTACTCTTCTGGCGCTCCCACTCGCCGCCGCCCAGATGGTTCAGCTTGGGCAGACTGTGTTCCGCGCCGATGAACTTCTGCACCCGGTCGAACTGGTCGGCGGGCACGTAGAGCTTGTCGTTTCCGGCGTACTGAATTTGCAGATAATCCCGGGTCACGCCGTCGCCCTTCATCTGGGTCACGCCCAGATAAATGCCTACGCCGTGCAGGTCGTGAACCACGTAATCGCCGGGCTTCAGGTCGGTGAAGCTGGAAATGCGCTCCCCCGCGTTCTGCTTCTTCCGGGCCCGGTGATAGGCGGAGCCGAAAATGTCCGTATCGCTGAGCACGCACAGGTGCGCGTCCGGATGCAGGAAGCCCTTGTTGCAGGAGACCGGCAGCAGCACCACTTCCCGCAGGATGATGTTGCCGTCCAGCGACTCGCAGTATACGGAGGGAATGTTCATTTCCTCCAGCGTTTTCTGCAGTCTGCGGCCCCGGTTCTCGCCGCCGGTCAGCAGGATGATGGCGCAGTTCTGCTCCTTCCACGCCTTGATGTCCTTGCCCAGCGCGCCCAGCTGATTCTGATAGGGCATGGGCGGCTTGGAGCCGAAGGCGATCAGCTTGTCCGGCACAAGCCGCCCCAGCGAGGTCTGCACGTTATCGCTCAGCGATACCACGGGCCGCCTTTCCCAGTCGGCCAGCAGCTCGTCATAGGAGAAGCGCAGGTTCTTCTGCTCGTCAAAGGCGTCGCCCCGCAGCCGCGCGTCCTCGTAGGCCTCGGCAAATTCCTCCTGCACTACCTTCATGCGCCCGGCGTACTGCTCGGGCCGGTCGCACAGAAGGATGGGGTCGTCCAGATAATCCAGCGCGGAGACCGTCTTTTCGCACAGGACGTTCATCCACATGGGCGCGGTGCGCAGGGTCTGCCCCGCTTCCACCAGCGCCGCTTCGTCCAGATGGCGGCGCTCGTCGGGCACGTCCTTCTGAAATGCCTCCGCCGGTTCCGCTTCCTTCTCGGGGGCGCTTTCCTTTGTCCCTTTGGCTTTCTTTCCCGGCCGGGCGGCTTTTCCGTCCAGCAAATCCTCGCTGAGCTCCAGCGCGTCCAGCTCGGAAAGGAACTCGTCCAGCGCCGGCAGCGTATCGCCGTTATCCAGCGTGGTTTCCTGGGCGTGAAGCTCCTCCGCCTGCGCCCGTTCCCCCGCGCCATTCTCAATGGCCCGGCGAAGCCGCTCCGCCGCCGCTTCCCGGTCGGTCACAAGACATTCCGTGGCCGGGGCGATGCGGGCCGTGGAGAGCCGCTCGATGCTCCGCTGGCTGATGCAGTCGAACCGGCGGATGCTGTCCACCTGCGTATCGAAAAACTCAATGCGCAGAGCGTTGCCCTCGTTGGGCGGGAACACGTCCAGAATGGAGCCGCGCATGGCGCACTGGCCGCAGCCCTCCACCATGGAGACCCGCTCGTAGCCGCTGGCCAGCAGGCGTCGCATCAATTCCTCCGGCGGAAAATCCCGGCCCTCTTCCAGCACGATCACGCTCTGACCGAAAACGGCTTTCGGCACGCAGCGGTCCAGCAGGCTTTCCAGACTGAGGCACAGAATGCGCGCCTTTTTCCGGCAAAGCTCGTCCAGATTGCGCAGCCGCAGCCACGTGCTTTCCCGGCTGGACGCGGCGCGGCTGAACTGCAGATCTCTCGGCGGCAGCACGCCGCATTTTTCCCCGGTCAGCCGCTCGACGTCCTGCGCATAGCGCTGGGCCACCAGCTCCGTGGAGCAAAGCAGCACCACCGGGCGGCCGGTCTTGCGCCGCAGCGCCGCCGCCAGAAAGGGCCGTTCGCCCTCAGCGATTTCATAAACGGACGTACAGCCCGCCCGGCCCAGCCGTTCCACCAGCGTTTTCCACTCGTCCCGGCTTTCGTAGGCGCTGAAAAGCCCCTCGTTCATTCTTTTCCTTCCTCCGCCTGCTCCGAAGCCGCCGCTTCTTCCCCTGCCGGAGTGCCCTCCTTCGGGGGCTTCTCCTTCTTGGGCTTCTTGGTATTATAGCGATTCATGGCGCTGTTAATCCCGTTTTTCAGATATTCCAGCACCGCGTCGGCGGCCTGCTCGTAGGCTCTGTCGGCAATCTCCTGTTCCTCCGCCGTCTGGTAATGGCTCAACACCCAGTCCGCCAGATTCCAGCCGAGGCCCCGCTGGCCCACCCCCACGCGAATGCGGGGGAAATCCTCCGTGCCGGTCTCCGCCACGATGGAGCGCATGCCGTTGTGAGTGCCCGCGCTGCCGTTGGGCCGGATGCGCACCGTACCCTGCGGAATGTCGATATCGTCATAGATCACCAGCACGTTTTCCGGCGGAATTTTATAATAGTCCATCAGTTCCTTCACGGCCAGCCCGCTCAGGTTCATAAAGGTCTGGGGCAGGGCCAGAATCACCTTCTGCCCGTTCACGAAGCAGTCGGCGGTCTGGGAATATCCTTTTTCCCGGCTGATGGAGACCCCCAGCTTTTTTTCCAGTACGGCCATGACGTCAAAGCCTACGTTATGGCGGGTATGAGCATACTGCTGACCGGGATTGCCCAGCCCGACGATCAGATACATCGTTCCCGTTCCTCCTTTACGGACAAACACGTTCGGCGGGGACCGCATTGCCGCCCCCGCTTTTCGCAGCTATTGTAGCATGAAAGCGGGCTTTCGGCAAGGGAAAGCGGCCCTTCCTCTGCTGAAAAAGCGCCTCCCCAGAATCGTTCTTCAGGGTGGCGCTTCTATTGCTCTGCTGCCCGCCGGTTCTTTTTCGCCCGTTCGTCCATTGACGGCCTATTTTTCCCGCTTGAACTGCCAGAAGGAAAAGCCGCCGATCAGGAGCGGAAACAGGACTTGGCCGTAATTCATGCCGCCCCAGCCCCTCGCCGCAATGTCCTCGGCCAGAGAGAAAATTCCCTCCGCGCAGAGGATCAGCGCGATGACGATAACGGCCAAATATACTTTTTTCATGCGCATTCTTCTATCCCTCTCACCTTGACGGCTCCCGGAGCTTTTTCCCCATTTCGATCCGCACTTCATGCCGTTCCGGATCGTTGTTGGAATAGGAATACAGATCGAATCCAATGATGGAAAACCCGTTCTTCCGGTAAAACGCAATGGCGTTTTCATTGCAGGACTGGGTTTCCAGAACGACCATCCGGGCTTTCAAAGCTTCCGCCGTTTCGATGATGCGGTTCATGAGCGCCGTTCCCAGTCCCCCATGCCGCCGGGTATGGTCAAACACACAGATATTGCTGAGCCGAAAACGCTGATTCCAGCTTTCCATCGAGCCTTCCACAAATCCGATCAGCTTCCCGTTCTCAAACGCGCCGAAGGCGACCGGGGCTTCCAGCCACTCTCCCAAAAACTCATCCTCGAAGGACTTCTCCACCGGCGCTTCCAGCGGGATATATTTCATCGAAAAGCCCTGTTCAGAAGCTTCAATATCATAGTATCCGCCGGTTTGATACCGAACCGTAAATTTCCTGCCCGCGTAGGTCTTGGGGTCCAGCGGCAGAAGGATCATAGGGTACACACCTCCACAAACTGGAATTTATCTCACTATTCCATTCCAATTGTTTACAATCATATCTGCGTTCTTTTCAAGATCCGCAGCTCCATCCAGTTCAATTTTTACACATGACATATTTTTCATCCATTCCTTCTGTTCTCTCATATTCGGAGAACCATCTCCTTCATAGCTTCGATTATCATTCAAAAATCTCCTATGGGCTTCATACATATCTCCACCTTCAAGCACTCTTTCACCAAATCGCTCTATTGCTCTTTTATGGACTCTTTCTATTCGAATATCCGGTGAAGCATAAAGAAGGACCATCATTTCAAACATCTCATCAAATGCGTAATGGAACGAACTCATCGAACCAGCCATCACAAAATGTTCATATGGAGCAATATCATTGCTCAGTCTGCTAATCTTTTCATCTCGTGTGTACATCTGCGTATAGGGAGTGTCTGTATTCTGTTTCCATATATAATCGTCCACATCAAAATATGGGTATCCCAATTTCTGCGCAGCAATTTTTCCAAGTGTTGTCTTTCCACTTCCGGATGGACCAATGATCATAATTCCAGTTGACATATTTAGGCCTCTTTCGTCAGCAATCAACCGATTTTCAACCTCGTTCCCTTATCCCGCGTTCCGGGCAGAGCCGAGTTTCTGAAACCGCCCGTTATGGCAGCGGGAAAGCAGGCTGCGGCCCCCCTCATTCAAACGCCAGCAGATTCCCCAGCGGGATAGAAAAGCCCAGCGCCTGATACATCGGCACATCGCAGTTCGCGCAGCCCACCGTCAGGGAACTGACGCCGCTTTCCTGATAAGCGAACCGGACGAGCCGCCGCGCGATCCCCTGATGACGGAAGGCGGGGCAAATGAAGAAATCTTCCAATACACCGCCGGGCTTGTAATCGAACGTGGAGAATCCTACGGTGACAGAGCAGCAGCCGATGAGCGAAGCGCCTTCCCATGCGCCATAGAAGAGGATTTTTCCCTCGCTGATGGCTTCAGCCAACCGCTCCTTCGCGCCGCTGTCCGGCTCGTCTTCTCCGATCGCCGCCTTATACTGTTTTTGCAGCTCCCATAATGCGTCGATCTGAGAACCCTCGATCTTTTGGTATTCCATATGCCGCCTCCAAATCTTCCGATCATTCCTCCAGCAGATTGTGGATCACCTTGGTAATGCAGGATTCTCCCTGATGATTCCATGCGAACTGAACGTCGCTGCCCACGACTGGCTTTTCCTTCAGGTCGTCCGCCAAATGGGCCGGAATGAGCTTTTCCCAGTAACGAACGGAATACACGCCGTCCTGAATCGCTTCCACCACGCCTAAATGCTGCCCGAAAATCTGCTGGAAGCCGTCCTGAGCTTTCACCTTCCGATATTGAGGAAATTCCTCGCTGATCCTGTTCAGTGCCTCCTGATCGTCCAGCTTTTCAAAATCCGGGCTTTCGATCAGCTTCCCCCTGAAGGAAGAAAAATCGTTGTTCAGGGGAAAAACCATCAGCGCGTCGGGAGAATTGCCCCAGGCGTCTGTAATGCCAAACTCCGCCCCTCTTCGAAAGCCGAACCGGGGATAATAATACGGCTCTCCCATGATCGCAATGCCCGCAGCGCCGGATCGCTTCGCAAGGCCAAGCGTCTCCCGCACCAGCGCACCGCCGATATCGTTCCCCTCCATCATCGGCTCCACCGCCAGAGGCCCGAACGTGACGATCTCCTGCTTTGCCTCGCCATCTGCGATCCATGCCCTTGTATAATAGATCGCCCCGACGATCTGTCCGTTCCACTCCGCGACGCGGCTCAGCTCCGGCACATAATCTTGGGAGTCTCGGATGATCCGCGTCAGCAGATGCTCCGTGCATCCCGGCCAATACTTGTTCCAAAAGCTGCGCATGACCATCTGTTCCGTCTGGTGATAGTCGGCAGGCGTTTCCTGTCTGATAATCAGATCCTTCAGCATTTTCCGGCTCCTTTTTCTTAATGAAAGCAGCGTTTTTCCGAATACAGGCCCGCGTTCCCCGTCTACGGAATATCCTATCATACGTTCCATAGAATGGCAATGACGCAAAACGGCCGCAGCATATTTCCATGCCGCGGCCGTTTGAATTTCTATGCGCCCTTCGTCTGAAAAAGGCGTTTGGTTTTTACTTGCGGTACAGCACTTCGCTGCGCTTGGGACCGGTGGAGAGCATCCGCACCGGCACTTCGATTTCCTTCTCGATAAATTCCACGTACTTGCGGCAGTTTTCGGGCAGCTTGTCCCATTCGGTAATGCCGCGCACGTCGCTCTTCCAGCCGGGCAGCACGGTGTACACCGGCTTAGCCCGCATCAGGGAAGGCGTAGAGGGGAAATCCCGCACCAGCCTGCCGTCGATCTCGTAGGCGGTGCAGACCGGAATCTCATCCAGATAACCCAGCACGTCCAGATTGGTCATGGCGCACTCGGTAGCGCCCTGCGCCATGCAGCCGTAACGGGTGGCCACCGCGTCGAACCAGCCCACCCGGCGGGGACGGCCGGTGGTCGCGCCGTATTCGCCCGCGTCGCCGCCGCGGTCGCGCAGTTCCTTAGCTTCATCGCCGAACAGTTCGGTGGTGAAAGGGCCAGCGCCCACGCAGCTGGAATAGGCCTTGGTCACGCAGACGATATCGCTGTAGGCGGTCGGAGGAACGCCCGCGCCCACGGTGCCGAAACCGGCCAGCGGAGAAGAGGACGTAGTGTAGGGATAAATGCCGTGATCGGGATCCCGCAGCGTGCCCAGCTGGCCTTCCAGCAGGATGGTCTTGCCTTCCTTCAGGGCCTGATGCAGGAAGCTGGTGGTGTCGATCACCATGGGGCGAATCTGCTCCGCCTGCTTTTTCAGGTGGGCGATCAGGGCCTCCAGATCGATCTCGGGCTTGTGATACAGGTTGCGCAGGGTAGCGTTCTTCTGCTCCACCGCGCTGGAAAGCCGGGCGCGCAGCATGTCTTCGTCATACAGCTGGCAGACCTGCACGCCGATCTTCAGATATTTATCGCCGTAGAAAGGAGCGATGCCGCTCTTGGTGGAGCCGAAGCCCGCCTTGCCCAGCCGTTCTTCCTCGTATTTGTCAAAGGCCACATGATAAGGCAGCAGCACCTGCGCCCGGTCGCTGATGTACAGCTTGGGCATCGGCACGCCGCGGCTGACCAGACTGTCCAGCTCCGCCAGAAACCGTTCCACATCCAGCGCTACGCCGGGGCCGATCACATTGGCGATATTGCTGTGGAACACTCCGGAGGGCAGCAGGTGCAGCGCAAATTTGCCGTAATCGTTGATAATGGTATGACCGGCGTTGGCGCCGCCCTGAAAACGAACCACGATGTCGCTGTTTTCCGCCATCACATCCGTGATCTTTCCCTTGCCTTCGTCTCCCCAGTTGGCGCCTACGATGCTTCGAACCATAAATGATCTCTCCTTCACTCGCTTCTGCGACCGGGACAAAAATAAGCATAAGCCATTCCCCTTTATACTATATTTAAGGAAGAAATGTCAAGCGGACAAAGGAGGACTTTTGCATGAAAGAGAGCCGTCTTTTCCCTAAAAAGCACCGAACGGGGCTGCTGGCGCTGGCACTCGCGGGGCTTTTGCCCCTTTCCGGCGCGCTGGCGGCGGACTATGCCGACGGCGTTTATCAGGATCTGGCCCCGGGGTATAACGACGATGTGATCGTCTCCGTCACGGTAAGGGGCGGTAAGATCACGGAATTCGACGCAAAAAACCGCAATGGAAACGAATCCGAATATTTCGGGAAAGCGCTGGAGGGCATCCGGCAGGCCGTGCTGGAAAAGCAGGGTCTGGAAGGCGTAGACGCGGTCAGCGGCGCTACCGGCTCCTCAGAAAGCATGCTGACCGCCATGAAGGGCATTCTGGAGCAGCTCCGCACAGGCGGCGGAGAAGCCGGTGCCGGCAGCGAAAGCCCTCCGTCCGCCCAGCCTTCGCCCACGGTGGATCCCGCCACGGCGCAGGTCTTTTCCGGGCTGGGCAGCGCGGCCAATTTCCGCAACGGCCCGGGGAAGGACGCGGAGGGCGTGCCGGTCTATTCCTTCAACATTGCCATGGCGGACGCGCTCTTTGACCGGGACGGCAAAATTCTGAATGTATTTGTGGACGTGTATGAAGTATCCACCCCCAATTATGACGGCGAAACCATGCCTCATTTCAGCGGCTGGCCGGGCCGGGAGGGCTACAACGTGACCGACCCCGCCACGGGCAAGGTCACGGGGGTCAGTCAAAACACCGAGGAAAGCGCCGCCGAGGAGCTTTCCCAATGGAAAACCAAGCGGGACCGGGGCGACGGCTACGGCATGAATCCCCAAAACGAATGGTACAAGCAGATGAACGCCTATCAGCAGTGGATGACCGGAAAAACCGTGGCGGAGCTTCGGGACTGGTTCGGCCGATCCACCCGTCCCTCCACCGGCCGTCCCCTTGATCCGGCTTCGGACAGTGAAGAGGATCAGGAGCGGCTGTCCGCCCTGAATCAGCAGCAAAAGAACGAGCTGGCCGACCTGCGCAGCATGGCCACCATGAGCCTGAGCGACAGCCACGGCCTGCTGCTGGAAGCCATCGAAAAAGCCTACGAAAACCGGGTGCCCGTGGGCGGGATAAAGCTGGAATAAAAAACAGCAGGGCGCTCTTCCTCTCGTCCGAAAGGGGAAAGCGCCCTGATCCCGTTTTTCAAAACGCTCTGCGGCGTATGGTTCACCCCTGCCGCACGGCGCGGTCAGCATCCCCCTCCGGCAATTTCCATCTCCCGGCAGTCTGCGGCAGAGCCGTTTTCCCTACTTCCCGGTCTGAACCACCGGGACCCATATCTCGCTGTAGTTATCCTCCGGCCGGGCGGTCATGGGGGTATATCGTTCCACATTGTAATTTCCGGCCAGCTTATATTCCCGGCAGGAGGGCAGCCACTCCTTCCAGATGCGGGTATTCACCGATTGCAGCGCATCCGGGAGCGCGCCCCGGCAGGGGAAAACCGCCCATGTCCCCGCAGGGATCGTGTGAAGGGAAAATCCCTCCGGCACCGGCCTGCCTTCTTCATAGCTGTCCGCGATCCAGTAGTCAAACTCCGGGCCGCCGCCATCCAGACACACGCCCCACATGCCGCAGAGCTTCCCGCCCTCCGGACCGCTGAAAAACTCCTTCCAGAATTTCGGAATCTCCCGGTAACTGGTTTCGATGTGAAAGCGTCTGGACTTGCCCACGATGGTCATCGCGGGTTTGGATTCAATACGGTATTCCATTTTCGTACCACCCTCCAGCGAAAGCGTAATATGCAGCGGCGGAACCGCCTGAAGGGAAACGCCCGGCTCCCGCGCTGCGGAGGGAAGCACGCCGTGAAAGCGCTGAAACGCCCGGGCAAAGCTGTCCGGCGAATCATAGCCGTATTTCAGCGCCACGTCGATCACCCTCGCCTCCCGGTTTCGGGAAAGCTCCTGCCCGGCCAGCGTCAGCCGGCGGCTGCGCACATACTCTCCCACCGTCATGCCGCACAGCGTCCCGAATATCCGCTGAAAATAAAAAGGCGACAGACAGGCGCGTTTCGCCGCTTTTTCCACGTCCAGCGCTTCGGTCAGCTGCGCTTCCAGCTCGTCAACAGCCGCCTGCAGGCTTACGGCAAGTTCTTCCATGCTTTTCCCTCCCCATCGTTCCGACTGCCGGTTCAGTGTATCAGACAGAGGGCGGCTCCGTCCCGACTTTCCCTGCCCGGCTCGGTCGGGTTGTGTCTTTCCAGATGAATCAAAAAGACCGCTCTTCCAGCTGTATGGAAAAGCGGTGTCTTTTTATCACATTTTCGAACCCCATCAGGCTTCCACGT
>CAKUCE010000010.1 GCA_934643535.1 uncultured Clostridia bacterium
GGATATGGTCTCCTTTCGTAAAGTTGTTGTGTGGTAACTCAACTTTAGCATATGAGACCCTATCATTTCCTTAAACAGCTCCTGCGTGGAGGGCGGGGTAAAGGTGATGGCGTTGGCCCCGGCGGCGATGGTCTCCCGGATGCTGCCGCCCGTTTTGCCGCCGGAGGCGATTACGGGCACCTGCGGGTTCTTCTCCCGGATGGAGCGCACCACGTCCGGCGTGCGGGGGCCTGCGGCTACGTTGAGGATGGACGCGCCCGCCCGAAGCCGGGCCTCGATGTCCGTATCCTCTTTGGTGACGGTGATGATGACGGGGATATCCACGGCCTTGGCCACCGCCAGCAGGTTCAGGTCGGAGATCGGTGCGTTGAGCACCACGCCCATCGCTCCCTGACATTCCACGTCCTTGGCCAGCGAGACCGTGCGGATGCCCTTGGTGGTTCCTCCGCCCACGCCGCAGAACACCGGGATGTAGGACGCTTTGATGATCGCGTCGCTGATGGCCTGCTGGGGCGTAAAGGGATAAACGGCGAATACCGCGTCCGCGTCGCAGTTGCGGATGATCGCCAGATCGGTGGTAAAAACAAAGCTCTTGATACGCCGGCCGTTGATGACGATGCCGCTGGCCGAATAGACCTCCGGCGGGATCTTCAGAATATTGTGCCGAAGCTGGCTTTCCACTGTCGGAAACGGGGTCTTGCTTTCACACATCGGCTTCACCTCTCTTTGAATTTGAAAAAAAGCGGCGGAAAAGGGATGGCTTTCCCAACCGCACGTTCAGTATACCACGGTTCGCTCCCTTTCCAAACCGTCATCCGGGGAAAAATGCTCAAGTTTTACACATTTGGGGGAAAATGACTGTAAGCGGCATAAACCAATCCCTTTTTGGCTTTTATCCAAAAAATCCGGATAGCGCGCAGGCTATCCGGATTTTCCGGCTGTATGGTTTCTTCTGACTGCTGTAATTCGACTTATTTCACCCAGATTTTGAAGGTCTGGATCTCGAAAGGACGAAGTCTGGACGTAATTTTGCATGCGTTTTGCTTTTCTGCAATGGCTTCTTCCAGCAGATTGCACGGGGCATAAGCCGCCATTTCAAAAGAAGGGCACAGGGTGACAGAAGTATGGCTTCCGCGGCATTCATGAATGCGGAGAATGATGGTTTCGTCCTCTTCCGCCAGTTTCACGGCGTCGACCGCAACGCTGCGCGCATCGGGAAGGAACAGCGGCCTGGCTTCCCACGCTTTGTGTTCCGCCGTGCGAAGCGGCAGATTCAATTTGGTTGCTTCCTCGATAGTATCTCCGACCGTTACAGAGCCTTCATGCGGCAGAAGGGCATAGGTAAATTCGTGCAAGCCCATATCGGCTTCTTCGTCGGGATATTTGCCGCTTTTGAGCAGTGTAATCCGCAGCACATTGTCGTGAGCACTGTGGCCGTATTTACAGTCGTTCAGCAGACTGACCCCATACCCTTCTTCGGAAAGATCGGCCCATTTATGGGCGACCACCTCGAACCGGGCATAATCCCAGCTTGTATTGAAATGCGTCGGTCGTTCCACGTGACCATACTGAACATCGTAAACGGCTTTTGTCGTGCGAATATCCACCGGAAAGGCCGCTTTCAGCAAGCGGTGGTTCTCGTACCATTCCGCCCGCGTTTCAAAGTCGATCCGGCGGCTGTCCGCGTGGAAAACGACGTCCTGCTCAAAACGGGAGCGATGATACCGGTAACGGAAACGCAATACCAGCCGCAGCGCGCCGTTCAAAATCAGCTCAGGGGAAGACTCCGCCACAATTTCCTCATGTTTCAGCAGATGAAACAGATCCACATCCCAGTTGTCAAAATTCAGCGGTTTATCCTCATAAATTTCCAACACGTTGGCGCAGGAGCCTGCCGGAAGCACCTCGCGGTCGTTATCACGGTCAAACAGCCGGACGAGTTGTCCTTTTTCATTCCACTCCGCGATATAATGGGGCGTTTGCAATTTCTGCGCTTCCGCTTCCCAAACGAACGGCAGATCCTCCTGCTGGCCGGTACAGTTCGTTTCTTCAAAGCGGAGGACAGCGGCGGACAATGCGTCCACGGAAAGCTCCACCCAGTATCCTTCCTCTGTTTTTTGGGCGTGCAATCTTTTCCCCTGGCGATCCAGGAAACATCCGCTGCGGGTTTCGAAGATTTTCACTTCATCCGTGCGGGCAAAGGAACCGAAGTTCCAAACCGTATAGCTGTCCTTCTCCGGCACAGAAAGCACGGCCATTTCTTCCGTCTGCAGTTCTCGAAGGGAAGCTTCCAGCTGGCCATATTCCCGATGGCAGTCTTCGTATACCTCATGAATGGAGGACCCGGGAATAATATCGTGGAACTGATTACGCAGAAGCGTCTGCCAACCGTCCGTAAGCGCTTTCCGGTCATAGGCGCCTCCGGACAGCCAGGCCTGCGTTGAAAGCCATTCCGTTTCCGCCAGCGCAAACTCCATGTGGCGGTTCATCTTTTTATTCCATGCCTGAGAGGTATAGGTTCCCCGGTGGAACTCCAAATACAGTTCTCCATCCCAAACCGGAATATATTGATCTTCCCGATCCATTCTTTCATGCAGCCGCTTAAAGAACTCATTCGCCCGGGATGGTTTCACCGATGGCAGGCCGGGAATGCTGTCCATAGCGCGCCGCATTTTCAGCATTTCGCGGTTCACTCCGCCGCCTCCGTCACCGAAGCCATAGGAAATCAGCGTTTCGTTTGAAAGGTTCTTATCATGGAACTTCTCCCAGCTCCCGACGACGCTGTGTGGATTCATCATACCATTGTAGGTAGCCATGCGTTTGTCGAACGCTTCGCCCTCGGACGGTGTGGAAATAAAGTACGTCATTACCTCGCTGCCATCCATGCCCCGCCAGCGGAACAGGTCATGAGGCATGGAATTGAACTGATTCCAACTGATTTTGGTGGTCATAAAGGTATGAATTCCAACGCCGTTCAAAATTTGAGGCAGCGCCCAGCTATATCCAAATACATCCGGCAGCCAGAGAAATTCGCACCGGCGGCCAAATTCTTTTTCTAAAAAGCGCATTCCATAAAGAAACTGACGGGTCAACGCTTCGCCGGAGGAAATGTTGCAGTCGGCTTCCAGCCACATGCCTCCGTCCGCTTCCCAGCGGCCCTCTGCAACGCGCTCCCTGATCCGCTCATACAGTGCCGGATTATCCTTTTGAATATATTGATACAGCTGCGGCTGAGACTGCAAAAAAACATAATCGTCGAACTCATTCATGAGCCGAAGCACCGTTGAAAAAGAACGCTGGGCTTTTTCACGGGTGTGTTTAAGCCGCCAGAGCCAGGCGACGTCAATGTGCGTATGGCCGACTGCATTAACGGTGACATTGCTTTTCCCGGGGAAGGCGCTCAATTCGCTTTTCAAGGCGCGCAGCGCTTCCTCCGCCGAGGCGTAAAAGCAGTCTTCATCCCAGTTGATCGTGGCAAAAACATGCTCCAAAGCCCGGATCAATACAAACTTATCCGGATTGGCGTCCTCCAGATAATGGAGCGTTTCCGCCATCGCCCTAGTCAGGTAATACAATTCATCCGTGGCTTGATGCAGATAGCCCACGTCCGCCTGCTGAAAGCGATGACAAAGTTCCCGCTTCGGGCCGCCTCCCTCCAGACCGGTCCAGAGAAGAAAAGTCAATTCAACAGTCCGATCTGCAAGGCTTTCAAAATTTACGTCGTTATGAAAGGTGTCAACGCCCTGATAGGGTTGACCATCCACGTAAAGCAGGGATTCAAACCCGGACAGCAGCGCGCCGCCGGTTTCGCCGAAGTTGAACAGTCCATAGGCCTCATATCCGTCGCGATGCTTTGGAAGCCTCACTTTTTTTCGAACCCACAGATATCGGTCGCGGCCCGCAAAGTCGTCGCCGATCCGAAGGGTCCGTCCCTTCACCTCTTCCGGCATTTCATGATAGACCTCGTCCTTTTCCAGGCCACCCGGCATCGCATCCATGGGGGCGATCGTTTTCATGTCAACAAAACGATATTTTTCCAGTTCATGCACCCGTTGTTCCAACCTGTCAATGGTCAGAAACATCTTATTCACTTCCAGCATCTTCCGTCAACCTCCGCGTTCCAACGTTCTTTTGAGGGGTGAGATGATATGGCAAACACTCCTGCCCGCCGGCAGACTCCCTTTGTCTGATAAAGTGTTTTTCCTTGTCGTAAGGATTTTTTCATAAGGATCGTTCAGCTTTCCGTCCGACCATGCGATTTTCCCGGCTTCGGTCACCCATTTTGACGGTACACGCCCGTGGATTCACGTACAATCAACTGCGCCGGCGTATAAATCCGGGTACAGCCCAACGCTGTTTCCGCCATCAGTTTGTTCAGCACTCTGGCGCTTTCATAACCCAAAATAAAGAAATCCTGTCGAATCGTTGTTAAAGCAGGCTGATGAAAACGATAGGTTTCCGCATCGTCAAAGCCAACCACCGAAACGTCGCGCGGCACCTCCATCCCCGCGTCCTTCAGCGCTTTAATTAATGCAGCGGCGGTGAAGTCGTTGGCGCATACCATCGCCGAATGGCGATGTGCCAGCAGGGCCTGTATACAGCTTTCCATTTCGACTACGGTATAGGGCTGCGTGATATGCTCTTTCAGTCCGTGATCCGTCATCGCGTTCGCGTAGCCGTCAAAGCGTTCTTTTTCCGAACTGATTTCCGGCCGTTCATATACAAAACCAATTTGTGTGTGCCCCAGCCCTACCAGATGCTCCACCGCGGAATAGGCACCGTCGTGGTTGTTGCAGCCTACATAGTTCACGGGATAATGTCCCAGATAACGGTCAATACAGACAAACTTCACGCCCGCATTGCTGAGCCGCCTGAGGTTTTCCAGCTTTTTTTCATCATCCATCGCACTGATGTAGATGATGAACCCGGCGTCTTCCTTTTTGCCCTGCCCATCCCGGAGATATTCCTCGCAGAAGGCATAGTTTTCCAGAACCAGCTGGGATTTCTTATTCTGATAATACCGCTGAATTCCCTGAACGATCCGGGTCAGCGAAGCGTCCAGCGCAGCTTCTACGTCAAAGATCAAATAGACCTTTCTGCAGTCGTCCGCACTCTCCTGCCCGCTCTGAGGATCGGCCACATACGTGCCCTTTCCTTTAACACGGTAAACGATTCCCTGCCGGACCATCGTTTCCATGGCTTTGCGCACGGTAATTGAGCTGACACCAAATTCCGCCATCAGTTCATTTTCGGAGGGCAGCTGATCCTGAGGGACGAGGATCCCTCTGGCGATATTTTCTTTGATCTGCTCCACAATATGCATATATTTGACCATTGTCTTCTTCTGCCCGGCGATCAAATGACGCCCTCCTTCGAATCTGCTGCTTTCCGTGCAAGCAGACTTTTCCTTCTTTCTGCCCGTCGGCACGCCAGATTTCAAAAATAGATTATAAACAATTTGGAAGCGTTCGGCAACCCATCCAATCTTTGGAAGCTACAGTTGCCGCTTCGGAACCGGCGTCAACCGCAGCGTGCGAATGGCAAAGGAGGGAAGCTCCAACCGGGCAGTCAGACGGTCACCCTGCACGGAAAGCGGAACGTTGCCAATCAGAGTTCCGTCCAGTTCCACCAGTTCCGCTATGGAGAACATTTCCGCGTCCAGGGTGATTTCCGTCTGCGTCCCAGGGCCCGGATTAAACAGGCGGGCCAGCACTCTTCCCTGATCGTCCAGACAAACGGCGCTCAGCTCTACGGGAGCTTCGACCGCTATGAGCTCGCGGCACTGCCGGGCAGAAGCTGCTGCCATTCTTTGAACGACCGGCTCCTGCAGCAGCTTTTGACACTCATGCCATACGTCTCCCTTTCGCCAGTCGCCCGTATGGGGCACAATGGCATAATTCAGAGTATGGTCGCCCTTCAACTGCCTTCTCCCCCACCAGTAGCCTGCATCCCATCCCCACGCCATTGTCAGGCCCAGCGGCGCATCCTTTCCATGGGTATACGAAGTCGTATGATCTGCAACCACTGCCAGGCCCTGGGCGCCATCCGTTACATCCACCCAATTCAGCAGGATGTTATGTTTAATGGCGTTCCATGTGCTGAAGTACGTGTTTTCCTCCCGGCTCCGGCAGACGTCGTAGGCGGCGTCCTTGTCCAGATGTGCCTGTTCAAAAGCCGTCGGGAACCATGCGTTCAGCTTGTAGCGGCCATCATGATAGGAGCGGTGTCCGTCCTGCACATCGTTTTCCGGCGTCATTTCATGCGGATCACCGATGTAGGTCTTTTCCGGGAAATGGAAAACCGCCTGTATCCGAATTGCGGATTCCTTCGCCAATACGCGGACCGTCTGGGTAAAAGGCACCGGACCTACGGCCCCTTGAATTTCCAGTTCAGCGCAGACAGATCCCTCTGCCTTCACGACTGCCTCTGCCCTCTGGCCGACGCTGGAAAGGAAGCGATTTTCCCGAATGAAGAAACCGCTGTATTCGTTGAACTTCCGTTCGTTTTTCCGGTCCACCAGCTCCACCTGACGGCGTTTATCCACCAGAGAATCAATTGTACCGCCATGTTCCAGATCAAAGCGGATCGCATAAACGTCTGTTTCCAGATAGGCAAACGCTCCGTCAACCCATGCCATGCATCCGCTTTCTTCCGTTTCAACCGGTTCCATTCGGAAGCTCTTGACACCAAACGCCGGCAGTGCCGCCCGGAACATCAGCGTTCCGGCGTTTTTGGTTCCATCTGCAAAGCGGCGTTCCGCCATGTATTGACTGGACAGCAGCCTGTCTCCGTCCCAGACCCGGAAGCTCTGCGTTCCATGAGGACTGGTTATGGGTAAAGAAACCGTTCGTTCTTCTCTTCGGCCCAGCAGGTTTACAACGCACGCCGTTTCAGCGCCGCTCTTCTCTTTTTCATCCTTTTCATCAGAGCATACAACCCGCCCGATCTGCTGAAGGGCATTCCGATGAACAGGCGCAGTCAGGCTGTTGGCCGCATAGATCTGAGCCGACGTCTTCCATGCCCAGTTTTCCTCGTTCTTTCCTGTGCTGGCGCAGATCCAGCCGTCGTGATGCTGCGTCATCAGCAGGTGCCCCCATGCTTCTTTCAGGCGTTCCTGATCGCTGACCGTGCCGCTCAGCACACTTCCCAGCGCATGCAGACGCTCGCATTCCAGCAGCATTCTTTCCCCACGGCGCACCTGGCGCGCCATGCGCACCAGAAGTCGTTCCCCCCAGGGCAGCGCGCCAAGAAAGTCCTCCTGCGTAACGCGCCAGATGTTATCCGGTTCCTCGATGGGCATTTCTGCAATGGAAGAAAGATACTCCTTCCACGTGGCGTGTACGATATGCTCCGGCACAACAGCTTCCCCTACGCCGGGCGCACCGCCCAGCCTAGGCCAGGAGGGCCAGCCAAGATCCTGAAAAATCATGCCCGCAGGGTGCGGAATCCCATGTTCCATACATTTGAGCATAAACGCTTCCGTTCCATCAACGGATTCCGTTTCCCAGTTTTTCGCCAATTTTTCGCAGGCATAGCGCGGAACTACCGGGATCCGGCTGCCGTCCGGGCCTTCCCAGAAGCAGACTTCCGCGTCGCGGCCATTGCTGTAACCGCCCCATGCCGTTGAGGGATCCTTCAGCACAGCATAATCAAAATGAAGGGAGCGGAGGATCTGCGGCAGCGCACTGGTCCAGCAGGGTTCCTGCGTGGCGTAAGTGGTCACCCGAAGCCAGGGAAAATGCTTTTTCATCACTTCCAGCCCCATCGTCAGGTGCCGGATATTGCTTTCACCATCCGTAATCCAGCCATAGGGCTGGCCATAGCTGCCGGAAACCATTTCCAGCCTTGCGGAAACAGACGTATCCTTCAGCAGCTCCCGCAGTTCCTCATAGGCCGCCGGATCCCGCGCCTGAAGCTCTTCCCATGAAATCGGTTCCACATCAATACAGAGCTTCCAGTCGGGATTGGTTTTCAGCGTTTCCAGAATATCACGCCAGCAACCCAGAGGCATATGCCCCCGGACGCCCCCATGATAACCATCTACATAGTATAGCCGTTCCTTCCGCACCTTTCGGTCCTCCAATGCGCTTATTGAGTCATCAGCCGGCTGATCAGAAATGCTGCCGTTCCGGCCGTGTTACTGTTCATAATAGACCTTTTTGTTCCCGATCCAGAAAACCACCAGCGTCAGCAGCAGTGTCACAACCATCAGAACCCAGGCCATGGCCGAGGCATAGCCCATGCGCATGTCCTCAAAAGCCCTGCGGTACAGGGTAAGCACATAAAAAGTGGTAGAATTGACCGGGCCGCCGTCCGTCATCACCAGCGCGGTAGAAAACGTCTGAAGCGCTCCAATAATACCGATAATCAGATTATAAAAAATACTGGGCGAAAGCAGCGGCAGCGTGATCGAAAAAAACTTCCGCAGCGCGCCGGCGCCGTCTACCTCGGCCGCCTCATAATAGGAACGTGGAATGCCCTGCAGACCGGCCAGATAGATCACCATGGAGCCGCCCGCGTTCCAGCAGTTCATCAAAATCAGCGCGTTCTTGGCCCATGCCGGATCGGACAGCCAGTTCGGCCCCTGGATTCCTACCGCTCCCAGCAGCATATTCAGCACGCCGTTGCTTTGAAAAATAAAATACCAGAGCATGCTGACCGCCACGATGGAGACAACATTCGGCAAATAATAAATGGTACGCAGAATGCGAATACCACGGATCTTCTGATTCATCATCACCGCAATCAGGATGCCGACACACATGTTCAGCGGTACGCTGAATATGGCAAAATACAGCGTGTTATAGGCTGAAAGCGGAATCATTTTATCTCTTGTAAAAAGAACCTTATAGTTGGTCAGTCCAATCCACTTGAAGGTGGAGGAAAAATTATAATTCGTAAAAGAATAAAACAAAGACGAAAAAATAGGATACAGTGTAAACACAAACAGGCCGATCAGCCACGGAAGCGCAAACAGATAACCGCACAATGCTTCCTGCTTGCGCATTTGATTCATGGTTTTTCTTTTTCCGGCAGATGCACGGTTCATAGCGTTTGCTCCTTCATAAAGGGTAGTTTATTTTCGTTCAACCATTCCGTGGCTGCAGCCTACAGGCCCGGAATGGAAGGGGACGGGAGGAAAAATTTCCTCCCGTCCGCCCTGCGGGACGGTCAATCGCCGTTGATGAGATGATAGTTTTCAATCTCCTGCAGCATATTGGCCTGAGCGTCCGCCAGAGCCTGCTCCGGCGTCTTGGTGCCCAGAAGAGCCGACTGCCATTCAGGCACCAGAACGCTGTTGGGCCATGTGGGCAGTTCGGGGCAGAAATGATGGATTCGGGTGTACTTGCCGCTTTCCGCGAACACCTGCCAGATGGGGTCGTTCTGAATCTGGGGGTTCTCGTACGCTTCCATGTTGCACACATACTCGCTGTTGCCCAGCAGGAACTTCGTGGCGACCTCCGTGCTGACCAGATACTGGCCCAGCTCAAAGGCGGCCTGCGCGCGAGCGTCGCTCTTATGGGTGAACTCCAGGCCGTAGCCGGCGCCCCAGCTGGACTTGTAGTTCACGCCGTCCTTGGTGGGGATCAGCGCCACGCCGTAGTCCAGATCAGGAGCATAGGTTTCCAGCGTGCTGCAAAAGCCGTTGAACTGAATGCACATGGAAACGGTGCCGTTGGTGAAAGGCGAAACGCCGGTGGCCATGCTGGCGTCATAGAGCTTCTGGAAAGCATCCTCGCCCACAACGGCCGTCAGTTCCTTCACATAGTTCAGCGCTTCCAGCATTTCAGGCGTATCCAGCGTGGGATTGCCGTCCGCATCCCAGTAATCCGCGCCAAAGGTCCAGCCCATGGTCCAGGGCGCGATTTCCCACCAGACGGTAGAGAAGCCGACCTGTGTAGGTTCGCCGTTTTCATCCGTGAGGTTCAGCTTTTTCGTGTATTCCAGCACCTCGTTCCAGGTCTTCGGGGGATTTTCAGGATCCAGACCGGCAGCGCGGAAATGATCCTTGTTGTAGAACAGCACACGGGTGTCCGTCATGTAGGGCAGGCCGTAGAGCTTTCCATCGTAGGTGCAGCAGTCCAGCGTAGCGGGGAAGAACACACTGGTGTCCATTCCGGAGGCCGCCACATAATCATCCAGGCACATGGTCTGGCCCTTCATGGCGCGCTCCTGCACGGTCGCCAGGTCGTAGACCATGATGTCCGGGGCGGTGCCGGCTACCAGCGCGGGCACCAGCTTTTCGCCCTGTTCGCCCAGGCCGAGGCCCAGCTCGTTCACCTTGATGTTGGGATGGGTCGCCATGAAATCGTTCAGCACTTCAGTCATGATTTCAGCGCCGGTTCCGGAGGGGTAGTGGTGCCAGAAGTCAATTTCCACCACTTCGTCATCCGCCAGAGCGACGGAGCAAAGGGTAAGGAGCATGGCAACGGCCAGGCACAGGCTTACGATGCGTTTGAGTTGTTTTCCCAGGTTGTTCATTGGTTCTCCTCCATTTCCTGATGTGTTTTATACCTAAAGCAAGCCTTTGCTGCTTTATGGATCAGAGCATGTTCGCTTTATTCCTTCAGACCGGTCAGTGCGATTCCTTCAATGAAATACTTCTGGCAGCAGAAGAACAAAACCAGCGACGGGATAGCGACCACCACCGAGGCGGCCATTGTCAGGTGCCATTTGCTGTCGCTCTGCAGCTGGAACGTCCGCAGACCATAGCTCAGCGTATAGGCCATTTTGTCGTTGATGTACAGAAGCGGGCCCATAAAGTCATTCCATGTAAACATGAAGCTGAAAATCGCTACCGTAGCCAGGGCAGGCATACACAAAGGCAGCACGATCTGCCAGAAAATACGAAACTCGGAGCATCCGTCCAGACGGGCACATTCAGACAAGCTCACAGGGATCGTGCGGAAGAACTGGCGGAGCATGAAAATATTGGTCGCGCCGCCGGTAAAGGCCGGAACAATCAATGGAAGATAGGTGTTCAACCAGCCGAAATTCTTGAACAGGATGAACTGCGGCACCATCGTCACCGTAGAGGGCAGCATCATCGTAGCCAGCAGCACCTTAAACCAGATTTCCCTGCCAGGCCAGCGCAGCCGTGCGAAGGAATACCCGACCAGCGCGGAAGAAAACAGGGTTCCAACGACGTTCATGCTTACCAGAAACAGGGTGTTCATCAGGTAGCGGACAAAGGGAAAATAGCCGAGTGCTTCCGCGTAATTCTTCCATTGGGGGTGAGCCGGGATCCAGACCGTCTGGGTGGCTACGATCTCCTGCGGCGTTTTCAGCGAGGTGGAAAGCATCCACAAAAATGGAAACAGAAATACAAATGCTCCGGCTACCAGAATCAGAAAAATCAATCCTCTTCCCAATCCGCGCTGAATCCTGCGCGCCATATGTCTGTTCACAGCGAGCCCTCCTTGTCAAACGGACTGTTTTTCAAAGCCCAGCTTGAAAAACTCATTCGGATTATTAAAGAACCAGTCCAAAGCGATCTGTCTGGCTTCGTTGGCCGTCAGCCATGTACTGTCCACCAGCTCCGCCAGAGCGGCCGCCACATTGTCTTTGGCCAGCGCCAGATAGCCGGCCAGCCATTCCGGGGCGCTTGTGTCGCCGCCGAAAGCCATGATTTTGCTGTGCGGCACGGTCATCACCGCCCGTTTCATCAATTCGATGCAGTACAAAGGGTCGATGGAGTGGGCCCAGCACAGATCCAGATAAGCATTCGGATAATTTTTGCCGATGAACAAAAACTCGTCCATGTAAGGCCAATTCGCGTGGAACAGGTCAAACCGCACGTCCGTGTGCAGCTCCAGCGTGGGAATGAGATTGACTGCGTTGGCTTTGCGCACATCGTTGCGAATACCGGCCATATGCCCCGTGTGAAGCTGCACCGGCAGATCCAGCGCCGCCGCCCGGCGCAGGGCGTAATGAAACATCCAGTCCTCCAGCGGCCGTACCTGTTCGTCTCCAAAAATAACGCGCTGGTGAGAAACTACGTCATTAAATGCTTTTTCCGCCTCTGCTCTGGTTGGATTGCCGATTTCCAACGTGCGGCGGTAGGCGTTCAGATCCTTCAGGCAAACCACGCCGAAATCCAGGCATTTTTGCAGGTATTGGTCGAAAGCCTCCGTATAATCGTCCAGACAGGTTATGGCCCGGCCCAGATATTTCTCCATGCCTGCCAGTTGTTCTTTGGTATGAACATTGCGCCAACCGGAAATATGAAAGGTAAAACGGCAAAAAGGAGAATACGGGAGTGTGCCGTCCATATAGCTGTCCAGATCGCCTCGATCCACGATCTGGGCCTTGATCCGGCACATTTCCATGACCTTGTCATATAGGGACGCATCCCTGCTTCGGAACTTTTCAGAAAACTTTTGATACTCCTCCCATTCCCCTATATCCTCCACACCCCAGCAAAGCCGCAGGCCCTCCTGCATGGCACGAGCATAGGCCGTTTTGTTCGACCTACGATAGATTTGCTGAAACAAAGTATACCTTTCGTGTTCCGGAAGCTGATGCGGAATAGGCGTAAAAAAGCTGTAGTCTCCTCTTCCCGTCACCTGCTCGCCGCCGGCGGAATAAAAATCCCCCAAATAAAAAGTATCCAAAATAAAATCCAGGGGGTCGTCGGCTGCATGGAATGCGGCAAAATGTTCGTGGGATTCGATCACGGGAATATGCTCCAAAAATTCACGCAGCTCCGAAAAATGTAATGCGTTTGAATGATACAAACTAGCGCCCCCTGTCGTTCGTTTCCTGCTGTCAGCCATTTTCCTGTTCAAGCGTTCTTCGTCAACTAGTAAAGTATACATTGTAGTATCTTTTTTGCTCGTGAAAAGTATATATTGCGTTCGTAAAAATGTCAATACCCCTGCGGAATATTCCTCCATTTTTCTAAAAATCACACCAGCGCAGCCGTTGCAGCCGTGCTGGTGTGAAAAAACGAATATGTTTTTCGGAATGAACTATGGATAGGTCATGGCTCCACCTGGCCGCGGACAGTCTCTGCGCCCCTTTTTCATTTTACCCGTCCGACGAGCCACGTGCCCGCGGCCATCAGTAGAAAGGCGGCGGTGAATAACGGACTGGGAATCTCCCGGAAAATAAGAAGCGATAGAAAGACGCCGATGAATGGCGCAACGGCGTAATAAGCGCTGGTTTTGGCCGCGCCCAGCCCCCGCTGGGCATAGACGTAGCAATAGATGCTCAGCCCGTAAGCCACAAAGCCCAGCAGCAGGATCAGCGGCATTGTGGCGGCAGCAGGCAGCGGCTCTCCTGCGCAAAGGCCGATCAGCAGCGAGCCCAGACCGGAGCCGATCCCCTTGACCACCACAACCTCCAACGGATCGCCATGGGAGAGCATTCGAGTGCAGTTGTTCTCCAGTCCCCAGCAGATGCAGGCCAGCAAAACCAGCAGGGAACCAAGAGAGAAATGAAGACTCCCGCCGCCCTCCAAAGAAAGCAGAACCCCCGAAAGGGTGATCAGACCGATGGCCAGCCACAGTCGCCCGGAGATTTTTTCCCGGAAGAGCAGCATGGTGATCAGGGTCGTAGCCACGATCTCAAAATTATTCAGCAGGGAAGCGTTGGCGGAGGAGGTCCTCGTCAACCCCAGCATCAGAAGAATGGGCGCGGCAACGTCCAGTACCGTCATACCGGCGACGTAGGGCGCGTCCGCCCGGGTAAAATGAAGCCGAAAGGACTGCCTGCGAAGGAAAGCGCGGATCAATCCGACGGCCAGCATCCCGACGCCGGCCCCCAGATACAAAAACGCGGCCATCATTGTGGGAGAAACGTCCTGAAGCAGCAGCTTGGACAGAGGCGCGTTAAGGGCGTACAGTGCGGCGGCCAGAAAAGCCAGCAGCGTAAACGACATGGAAAGCCTTCTTTCTTCATTCAGTCATTTTGGAGGACAGGGAAGAATTCGTTTTCAGAAGCATAGCATGAACCGCCGGGCCCGTCAACCGCCGAAAGCGCCCTCTGTACAGCAGGGCCGCAGTTGTGATATAATTAAACTGCTAACGTATGCAAAAGAGCAATGGGAGGCCGAATGCATGGGAAAGGCACAAACGTCAGCATTTCAAAACCGGGAGCTGAGCTGGCTTCAGTTTAACCGTCGCGTACAGTCAGAGGCAGATCAGCCGAAGAATCCGCTGCTGGAGAGGGCAAAATTCCTCGCAATCGTTACCTCCAACCTGGATGAATTCATTCAGGTGCGTTATCCGAAGGTGTTTCGGTCCGCAAAAGGGAAAAAAGCAGAGAAAAAACAGCTTGGCGGGCTGACCTCCCGGGAGCTGTATCAGAAGGTCAATAAAGAGATCCTGAGCCAGAACAACCAGCAGTATCTGCTGTTCGACGGCATCAGCAGCGAGCTGTACCTGCACGGCATCCGGCTGTACCCGGTGTTTTCCCTGAGCCATACCCAATCCGACCGGGAAAAGGCACTGTTCCATGACTCCATTCTGCCCTTTTTGAAGGAACTGCCGGAGGATGTGCCGGTCAGCCAGAAGCAGCTTCACCTGTGCGTCAAACTGACCCGCAGCCGGGGTCGGAAGAGCCGGTTTGCGCTGGTGGCGCTGCCCGCGTCGCTCCCCCGGGTGTACGACCTTTCCGAAACCCGGGACGATCAATGCCTGATCGGGCTGGAAGACGTGGTGCGCCATCATGTCAGCGCCCTGTTCCCCCGGGAGACCGTGGAGCATTGCGGGGCCTTCCGCATCCTGCGCAACCAGAACTTCGAGCTGCCGGAGTGTACGCCGGAGGGCATGGAAGGCGCTGTACGCGAAATGCTGGGCATGCGCCGCAGCGGTCAGGTGATGCGTCTGGAAGCGGAAGAACGCATGAGCGAAGAAATGCTGACCTGGCTGATGAAGCGTCTGGACGTTGAGCGGGAGCAGCGCTACCGTGTCACCGGCCCGCTGGATCTGAATAAGCTGATGATGGCCGTGTACGGCATGGTGAAGCGGCCGGAGCTGAAATATACGCCCGTTCCGCCCAAGGCGGTGCCGGAGCTGATGGGCGACGATGTTTTCGAACGCATCGCAGAAAAGGACTACCTGCTGTTCCATCCCTATCACAGCTTCGATCCGGTGGTGCATCTGGTGGAACGGGCGGCGGAGGATCCTTCCGTGCGCACCATTCAGCAGACCCTGTACCGGGTGTCCGGCAACAGTCCCATCGTGGCGGCGCTGGCCCATGCCGCGGAGAACGGCAAGCAGGTGTATGTGCTGTTTGAAAGTCAGGCGCGGTTTGACGAGGAGAACAACCTGTTCTGGGGCGAACGGCTTCGCCGGGCGGGCTGCCGGGTCAGCTTCGGCTTTCCGGGGCTCAAGTGCCACAGCAAGATCACGCTCATCGAGCGGGAGACGGACGATGGGTGGAAACGCACGCTGCATCTGGGCACAGGCAATTATCACGACTCCACCGCCAAGCTCTACACCGATTTCGGTCTTTTGACGGCGGACGAGGCCCTTTGCCGGGACGGCGCGGCGTTCTTTGAAATGCTGCGGGGCAGCGAAAATGCGGGTGCTGAAATGGAAGAGCTGATTCACGCCCCGGAGACCCTGCAGACCACCCTCCTGCAGCTGATCGACCGGGAGCGGGAAAACGCCGAGGCCGGCGTTCATGCCTCGATCATCGCCAAGATGAACTCCCTGTGCGACGTGCCTGTGATGGAAGCCCTGTGCGACGCGGGCCGGGCGGGCGTGGAGGTTCACCTGATCGTCCGCGGCATCTGTTCCCTGCTGCCGGGCCGGAAGCACGGAAGCGAAAACGTGCATGTTCACTCCATCGTGGGGCGGCATCTGGAACACGCCCGGGCCTTCGTTTTCGAAAACGGCGGCGACCGGGAGGTCTATCTGTCCTCGGCGGACTGGATGCCCCGCAACCTGTACCGCCGGGTGGAGCTGATGTTCCCCGTGAAGGACGAGCGCTGCCGCCGCGCTGTGGAAAACGTGCTGCGGCTGCAATTGATGGATAACGAAAAGTGCCGCGTCCGGCTGCCGGGCGGCGCCTATGTGCTGCCGGAGAAGGACGATTCGGAGGAGATCAACGCACAGGAGATCATGCTCCGGGATATCGACGGCGTGTTTGACGGCACAGCCCTGCCGGAGATTCAAGTAGAAGCGCCTGCGGAAACGGCAGGCGGGCAGGAGGAAGAATGATCGGCTGGAAAGAAATGATCCGGGAAGACGAAGAAGCGATCCTGCACCGGGATCCGGCGGCCAAATCGCTGCTGGAGGTGCGGCTGTGCTATCCCGGGCTGAAAGCGCTGAAGGCCCACAGGCGGGCCAATGCGCTGTACCGGAAGGGTCATGTACTGCTGGCCCGCATCCTGAGCCAGCGCGCCCGGCACAAAACCGGCATTGAAATCCACCCCGGCGCGGAGATCGGGCGCAGGGTGTTCATCGACCACGGCGACGGCGTGGTCATCGGCGAAACCACCATCATCGGCGACGATGTGACCATTTATCAGGGCGTTACGCTGGGCGGCACGGGCAAGGACATCGGCAAGCGCCATCCCACCATCGGCAGCAACGTGACCATCGGCGCGGGCGCAAAGGTGCTGGGGCCTATCACCATCGGCAATAACGTAAAGATCGGCGCGGGTTCCATCGTACTCAAGGACGTGCCGGACAACTGCACCGTGGTGGGCAATCCCGGCCGCATCGTCGTGAAGAAAACGCCCCGTCCCGCCGACGGCGTGGATCTGGATCAGGTCAACCTGCCCGACCCCATGCTGGACCGCATGGAGGCGCTGGTGAAGCGGCTGACCGCACTGGAAGCCTGTCTGCGCAGGCACGCCGACAAGCTGGACTGCCGGGAGTGCTTCGAAAACGAAGCCGAGTCCCGGGAGGGACGATGTACGGGCTGCACCCTGCAAAGCTGTACCTGTTCTGACAACGAAGCAAGTTCCGAAAATTCCGAAGGGAAAAAGGAGTAACGAATATGCAGATCTACAACAGCATGACCCGGAAAAAGGAAGAATTCAAGCCCATTCATGAGGGAAAGGTGGGCATCTACGCCTGCGGCCCCACCGTATACAATTACTTCCACATCGGCAACGCCCGGCCCTTCATTATCTTCGACGTGCTGCGGCGCTATCTGGAATACCGGGGCTACGAAGTGACCTTTGTGCAGAACTTCACCGATATCGACGACAAGATGATCCGCAAGGCCAACGAAGAAGGCGTGACGGTCAAGGAGATCGCCGACCGCTACATTCAGGAATATTTCGTGGACGCCAAGGCGCTGGGCATTCGTCCCGCTACGGTGCATCCCCGGGCCACGGAGCATATGCCCCAGATCATCGCCATGATCCAGAAGCTGGTGGACAACGGCCTTGCCTATGAAAGCAAGGGCGACGTGTATTTCCGCGTCCGCGCCTTCCCGGCCTACGGCCGTCTGTGCGGCCAGAATCTGGAAGATCTGGAAAGCGGCGCTCGGGTCAGCGTGGACGAGCTGAAGGAGGATCCGCTGGACTTCGCCCTGTGGAAGGCGCAAAAGCCCGGCGAACCCGCATGGGAAAGCCCGTGGGGTATGGGCCGCCCCGGCTGGCACATCGAATGCTCCGCCATGAGCACCACCTATCTGGGCGATACCTTCGACATCCACGGCGGCGGCAAGGATTTGCTCTTCCCGCACCATGAGAACGAAATCGCTCAGGCCTCCGGCGCGACGGGCAAGCCCTTCGTCCATTACTGGATGCACAACGGTTTTCTGAATATCGACAACGAAAAAATGAGCAAGTCCAAGGGCAACTTTTTCACCGTCCGGGACATTGCCAAGGAATTTGATCTGGAAGCGGTGCGCATGTTCACCCTGTCGGCCCATTACCGCAGCCCGCTGAACTTCAGCCGCGATCAGATTGCCCAGGCCCAGAGCAGTCTGGAACGGCTTTATACCGCCCGGGATCAGCTGAAATTTCTCCTTTCCGGCGCGAAGGACCGAGAGCCCAACGAGACCGAAAAATCCTTTATGGACGCCTGCACCGCTTCAAAGGAGCATTTCATCGCCGCCATGGACGACGACCTGAACACCGCCGACGCGCTCAGCTCCATTTTCGAGCTGGTGCGGGAAATCTTCAAGCTGGACGCTTCCGACGTGAGCCGCAAGGCTGTGGAATTCGGGCAGGAGACCTTCCTCGGCATGACGGACGTGCTGGGCCTTCTGATGAAGAAAGACGACGGCATCGACCCCGAAGTGCAGAAGCTGGTGGAGGAGCGGGCCGAAGCGCGCAAGAACAAGGACTGGAAGCGCAGCGACGAGCTCCGCGACCAGATCAAGGCCATGGGCTACATTCTGGAGGACACCGCCGCAGGTCAGAAGGTCCGCAAGAGCGGTGTGTAAGGCCAGACGGATTCTGACGGGTCTTCTGGCGCTGCTGCTGGTTTTGGGCGCGGGCGTTCTGACGCTTTCGCGCCTGAAACCGGGGCCTGTATCGGGGAGCCTTGCCCCGGAAGCAGCCGCAAGAACGGGCGAGACCATGCCCTGTCCATCCTCCGAAGGCCGCGTCAGCGCCAATGCCGCAAATGCGGAGGAGCTTTGCACGGTCAAGGGGATCGGCCCCAAGCTGGCCGCCGCCATCATCGACGAAAGAGAGCAAAACGGCGCTTTCCGGTACTGGGAAGACCTGATCTGCGTCCGGGGCATCGGAGAAAAAAGCCTGCGGAAGCTGGAAGGCCAGCTGGGCCTCCCCTGAAGAAACGAACCAAACAAGAGATGGAGAAAACGCGCATGTATCAACGCTATGGGAAACGCTGTCTGGATGTGATCCTGTCCCTGACCGCCCTGATCGTCTTAAGCCCGCTGTTTCTGCTGATCGCGCTGGCGGTCCGGCTGGACAGTCCGGGCGGGGTCTTCTTTTCCCAGAAGCGGGTGGGCATGCACAAGAAGCTGTTCAGCATTTACAAGTTCCGCACCATGCGCTCCGACACCCCCCACGACGTTCCCACCAACGATCTGGCTGGCTCTGCCAGCTACATTACGCCGGTGGGACGTTTTCTGCGCATGACCAGTCTGGACGAGCTGCCCCAGCTATGGAATATTCTCAAGGGGGAAATGTCTTTGATCGGCCCCCGGCCCGCCCTTTGGAATCAATATGATCTCATTGCGCTGCGGGATCAGTACGGGGCCAACGATGTGCGTCCCGGCCTCAGCGGATGGGCGCAGGTCAACGGCCGGGATTATCTCAGCCGGGATCTGGAAAAGAAGGCTCGCCGGGACGGAGAATACGCCCAGCACATTACCTTCTGGTTTGATTTGAAATGCTTCCTGCTGACCATCGTCAAGGTCATCAACCGGCAGGGCATCGCAGAGGGTGCGGGGGGCAAAGACGAAAAAAGCGGCTCTGCCGATTCCAATCATACCAATGAAAAACGGGCGGAGGGACAGCCGTAATGCGGGTACTGATCACCGGCGCGGGGAGCTATCTGGGCGGCGCGATCCGGGACGCGCTGCGGAAGCAGGGCGTGGAAACGGACGAGCTGGACGTGCGCGGGCCGCTGCCGGAAAACGCCTTTCAGGGCTATGACCGGGCGGTGCATGTAGCGGGCATTGCCCATCAAAAGGAAACGCCCGAAAACCGGCCCCTGTACGAGCAGGTGAACCACCGGCTGGCCGTGGAGACCGCCCGCGCCGCCAAAGCGCAGGGGGTGCGGCAGTTCGTATTTTTCAGCACCATGAGCGTTTACGGCAGGACGACGGGACACATCACGGCGGACACGCATCCGGAACCGAAAAACGCCTACGGCGCCAGCAAATGGGCCGCAGAGCAGGAAATCGCCGCACTGGCGGACGAACGCTTCGCCGTGGCGGTACTGCGCCCGCCCATGATCTACGGAAAGGGCTGCCGGGGCAACTATCAGAGCCTGCGCCGCCTGATCCTGAAAGCGCCGCTGTTCCCCTGCTGCGGCAATCAGCGGAGCATGTTGTATGTGGGTAATCTTTGCCTGTTCATGGGCCGTCTGCTGGAGAGCGGACAGGGTGGGCTGTACTTTCCCCAGAACCGGGAGTACGTTTCGACCGACGGGCTGGTTCGGGAGATCGCCCATGCCAATGGGAAGAAGCTCTGGCAGCCCAGGGGCTTCGGCGGATTGCTGCGGGCCGTTGGCCGGAAAAGCAGTCTGTTCGGCAAGGTGTTCGGCAGCCTGACTTACGATCAGGCCATGAGCGAATGTTTCCGCGGGGAGGAAGAATGGGACTTTGCTTCCTCCATCGCCCTGACGGAGGAGCAAGAATGAAGCCAAAGGTGCTGTTTGTGGCTCATATGCTGCGCGGGCATGTGCTGGTATTCCACCTGCCCTATATGAAGTGGTTTCAGGAGCAGGGCTATGAGGTGCATCTGTGCAGCTGCAACGACACCGGGAAGCCGGTGGCGGAGGTGCCTTACTGCGACCGTTTTTTTGACCTGCCCTTTCAGCGTTCGCCCTTCGGACGGCAGAATGTTCAGGTTTATCGGGAAATCAAAAAGCTGGTGGATGCAGAGGATTACGCTCTCATCCATTGCCATACGCCCGTAGGCGGCATGGTCGGCCGTCTGGCGGCCCGGGGAGCCCGGAAGCGGGGAACCCGGGTTTTGTATACGGCCCACGGATTCCATTTTTTTACCGGCGCGCCTTTGAAAAACTGGCTGCTGTTTTACCCTGCGGAGCGGTTTCTGGCCCGGTTTACCGACCTGCTCATTACCATCAACCGGGAGGATGAGGCCCGCGCCCGGCGTTTTCCGGCTGGGAAAGTAGCGCGCGCCAATGGGATCGGCGTGGATCTGAGACGCTTCGAGACTCCGGCAGACCGGGCGGCGGTGCGCGCGGAACTGGGCATCGCCCCGGACGCCCCCGTGGTGATCTGCGTGGGCGAGCACAGCGCGCGCAAGAATCACGAGACCGTACTGCGGGCCTGCGCCGGAGAAAAAGACGTACAGGTGCTTTTCGGCGGCACAGGCGAGCGGGAGGATTCGCTCAGGGCATTGGCCGCAGAGCTGGGCATGGCCGAACGTACTCATTTTCTGGGCTTCCGGCCGGATGTGCCCTCTCTTTTGCAGGCCTCGGACGTGTTTCTGTTCCCGTCTTTGCAGGAGGGGCTTCCCATGGCCCAGATGGAGGCCATGGCGGCGGGCCTGCCCTGTCTGGTATCCAACGTGCGCGGCAACGCCGATCTCATCGGCCCCATGGACGGAGGGCTGCTGCGCGCGCCCATGGACGCGGAGGGTTTCGCGCAGGATCTCCGCTTCCTGCTGGAACACCCGGAGATGCGGCGGGAAATGGGCGAACGCAATCGCCGCGTGATTCGGGAATACAGTCTGGACGCAGTGCTTCAGCAGATGGCGGCGCTGTACCGGGAAGAGCTGGAGGCAAAAGGCTGATGGCGAATATTCTGTTTGTGATGAAATATCCCCTGAGCGGGCAGGAAACGCTGATCCCCAAGTTTCAGGGCCAGATGGCGGCCATGGAACACCTGGGCCACCGGGCGTGGTATCTGGGCTGGGACGAGGTCGGAATCTGGCTGTGCCGGAACGGGGAAAAAACGCTGGTACACCGCAGCCGCTTTTCCCGGCTGCCGGGTTACAGTCATACGCTTCTGTTTGACGATCTGATGGAGGGCATGAAAACCGCCGTCCGTCAAATGCCCTTTGCGCTGGTCTACATGCGCTATATGATGACGTTTTCCAAAGCTCCCGCCGCCTTTCGGGCCGTAAAGCAGAGCGGTGCGAAGCTGGTGGTGGAGCATCCCACCTATCCCTTCGAAAACGGTAAAAAGACCAGTTTGCTTCGAGAACCGGTGTTTCGCTATGCCGGTCGAATTTTCCGGCAGGTGGAGCCGCTGATCGACCTGTACGCCCTGATCGGCGAAGAAGCCGGCGGCACGCTGAACGGTCGCCCGGCCATGAACATCACCAACGGTGTGGACGCAGACAGCCTGCCTCTGCACAGGAGCCGGGGCGAGGCCGGTCCGCCCGCCATTCTGGCGCTGGCCAGCATGACCCGCGGGCAGGGCTATGACCGTCTGCTCCGGGCCCTGGCTCCGGTGCGGGAGGATTATGTGATCTACTTTGCGGGCGGCAGCAGCGACGGCTCGCTGGACGAGTGGCAAACGCTGGCGCAGGAGCTGGCCATGGGCGAAAAAGCACAGTTCCTCGGCCCGGTGCAGGGGGCGGCGCTGGACGGCCTGACCGCCCGCTGCGACATCGGCATGGGCGGGCTGGGCATCCACCGGCTGGGGCAAACCGTCAGCCGGCCCCTGAAGCAGCGGGAATACATGGCCCGGGGACTGCCCTTCTTCTACGCCGTCAACGACCCGGACATGCCGGCGGACGAGCGCATGTGCCGCCGTCTGCCGGACGACGAGACCATCCCCGACGGCGCGGAAATCCTGCGCTTCGCCAAAGAAAGCCGCCTCGACGCGGAGCTTCCTGCCCGGATGCGGGCCTATGCCCGGGAACATCTGGGGTGGGAGCGGCAGTTCAAACCCGTACTGGAAAGGCTGGAGATCCCATGGAACGAAACCTCGTCTATCTGAACAACTGTGCCGTTTTGCCCAGCGGTAAGACCAATTCCTTTCTGATGCAGGAGGCCCGATGGCTCACCGGGCATTTTGAACGGGCGTTTGTGGTCAGCCATTCCGGGTTCAGCAGCCTGACCCGGGACGGCGTGGAGCTTCCCCTGGCCCGGACGGGGCTGGATAAGCTGCGGGCATGGATCGGCGCGCCCTTCTGCCGGGAACTGTGGCAGGAAGCGAACCATCTGCGCAAGGACGGTCAACTGACGCTGAAAAACTTCCTGAAGCTCTATCTGTTCCGGGTGCGGGGTCTCAAGATGCATTACTGGACGGAAAAGCTGCTGCGCAGCTGCGTAGCCTCCCAGACCACGCTGTATTCCTTCTGGATGAGCTACGACGCTTACGCCGCGGCCCTGTCCAAACGAAAGCATCCCCGGCTGCGCTTCGTGGCCCGGGGCCACGCCTACGACATCGACACGGAACGCAACCCCATGAATCCCTATCTGATGAAGAACTTCATCGCCACGCAGGCCGACGGGCTGTATCCCATCAGCCGGGTGGCCCGAAAGCAGATGATGGAATACCTGCGGGGCAAGGTGGACGAAAAGCGGATGCACGTCCTGTCCATCGGCTCCGGCGGTCATCCGGTGGAACGCTGGAAACGCGCGCCACAGTTTGCCCAGGGGATCTTCCGCATCATTACCTGCGCCCGGCTGGTGCCCATCAAGCAGGTGCCCCTGGTGGTGGAGGCGCTGTCGAAATGGACGGGAATGCCCATCCATTGGACGCACATCGGCGGCGGTGAGGGCGAAGCGGAATTGCGGCGGCTGGCGGCGGAAAAGCTGGATGCAAAGGACAATATTCTCTATGAACTGCTGGGCGATCTGGACGCGAAGGAAGTCGAGCAGTTTTACGAAAAGCGGGCCTTCGACGTATTTCTGAACACCAGTCAGAAGGAAGGCGTGCCGGTTTCCATCATGGAGGCCATGCGCTGGGGCGTACCGGTGATCGCCCCGGCGGTGGGCGGCATTCCGGAGTTGGTGACGAAGGACATCGGCTTCCTGTACCAGCCGGAAGAAGGGGCCGACGGCGTGCTGAAGCGGCTGGAAGAACTGGCTTCCCTGACGGAGGAAGAGACGGAGCGGATGCGCCGCAGCGCGTGGGAACACTGGAAGCGCTGCTGCTGCAGCTCGGCCCTGCTGCCCGCGCTCTTCCCGGAAGCGGCAAAAAAAGGAGGAAAAGTCCTGTGAGCAGGCGAGCGCTGATCATCAGCTATTACTTTGCTCCCCAGAATACCATCGGCGCGATCCGCCCCACCAAGCTGGCCAAATATCTGACCCGGCTTGGGTACGAAGTGACGGTGCTTTGCGGCACGGGCATGGACGGCAAGCGGGACGCCATTCTGGAAAAAGACGCCCGGGAGCTTCATGACGTGCGGATTCTGAACGAATGGAACCCGCTTCGCGCCATCAAGGAGCGGCGGAAAAATGCCGCCCCTGCCGTGACTTCCGCCCCGCCTGCGGATCCTGCCGCCCCCGCCAAACGCGGCGGTCTGCTGCACCGTCTGGCGGACGGCGCGTACATTTACCTGCGTCTCTGGACGGACCGCAGCTTTCAGCACCGGGCCGTTCGGGAACTGAAAAAGCTGGAAGGGCCTTTCGATGTGGTGTTTTCCACCTATGCGCCGCTGAGCGTCCATCAGGCGGCTTTCCGGGCGAAGAAGTCCGGGCTGGCCCGGCGGTGGATCGCTGATTTCCGGGACGAGG